>JAIYAI010000142.1 GCA_027489135.1 Acetobacteraceae bacterium | reverse complement strand
TCATTACCGGCGATGGCGAGATGCTGATGGGCGTCGGATCGCTGGCGACCATCGCGGTGAAGCAGCCGAAGAACCTCTCGATCGTCGTGCTCGACAACGAGCACTACGGCGAGACCGGGATGCAGGAGACGCACACCCGCCATGGCGTCGACCTCACCGGCATGGCCAAGGCTGCCGGCATCGGAGAGACCACGCTGATCCGCGAGGGCGACGCCATCGCCGCGCTCCGTGCCCGCATCCATGCGAAGACGGGGACGCTCTTCGCGCAGATCAAGATCGACGACGCGTCCGAGAAGCTGGTCCTGCCGCCGCGCGAGGCCTCCATCCTGCAGGCCCGCTTCCGCGAGGCGGTGCTGGGGCCGGAGGCGCATCTGCTGTAGGCTGCGCGCGACCCGATCGTCGCAGGGCCGCAGCGCCCGGAGACGTGAATCGGGTCGGCAGACCTGCCTTTCCGGAAGCGGGGACCCAACCCCGCCCCGGCCACGTCCAGGGAGTTCGTCCGATGCAACGTCGCCTGCTGCTCGGCCTCGCCGCCGCCGCCCTCGCCAGCCCCGCGCGCGCCCAGGCGCCATGGGCGCCGGACCGTCCGATCCGGCTGATTGTCGGCTTCGCCGCCGGCGGCAGCACCGACGTCACCGCCCGCCTCGTCGCCCAGGCAATGAGCGAGCGGCTCGGCCAGCCCATCGTCGTCGAGAACCGGCCCGGCGCCGGCGGCAACATCGCCGCCGAGGCCGCGGCGCGCGCCACGCCCGACGGCCACACGATCTCCCTGGCGACCAGCGGCACCCTGCTGGCGAACCGCTACCTCTACACCCGCCTGCCCTTCGATCCGGACAAGGACTTCGTCGCGGTCAGCCCGGTCGCCATCGTGCCGAACCTGATCGTCGTGAACCCCAGCGTGCCGGCGCGCACCCGGCCGGAACTCATCGCCTATGCGAAGGCGAACCCGGGCCGCGTCCACTACGGCAGCGGCGGCGCGGGGACGACGCTGCACCTGGCCTCCGCGATGCTGGCCGCGCGCGCCGATCTCGACATGGTGCACGTGCCCTATCGCGGCGGTGCGCCGGCCGCGACGGACCTCGTCTCCGGCAAGATCCAGATGATCGCCTCCCCCACCGTGGAGGTGCTGGCGCAGGTGCGCGCGGGACTGCTGCGGCCCATCGCCATCACCATGCTGCAGCGCTCCCCCGCCCTGCCCGAGATCCCGACCGTGGCGGAGACGCTGCCCGGCTTCGACGTCGCGCTGTGGAACGGGCTGGTCGCGCCCGCCGGCACCCCGCCCGCCGCGGTCGCGCGCCTGGCGGCGGAAGCGATGGCGGTGCTGCGCGAGGGCCCGGTGCCCGCGAAGCTGATCGAGCAGGGCAGCCTGCCGATGGTGATGACACCCGAGGCATTCGCCGCGCATATCCGCGCCGAGGCGCCCAAGTACCAGGAGATCGTGCGCATTTCCGGCGCGCGGCTTGATTGACGCCGTCCGATCGTCCGAGCGCCGCCGGCGCGAGGACGTGAATCGGCCGGCGCGAACTTCGCTGTCCGATCGTCCGAGCGCCGCCGGCGCGAGGGCGTGAATCGACCGGCGCGCCCACAGGAGGAAGTCCCATGCCCCATGTCGTCTGCCTGCGCCCCGTGCACCCGGAGGCCATCGCCAAGCTCCGCGCCGCCCCCGGCGTGACGGTCGAGGTGCTGGACCCCGTCAACGAGCAGACCATCGCGCAATCCGTGCCGAAGGCCGATGCGGTGATCGTGCGCGCGACGCGCATCGACGCCGCCTTCCTGGCGCAGGCGCCGAACCTGCGGATCGTCGCGCGCCACGGCGTCGGCTACGACGCGGTGGACGTGCCGACGCTGACCGAGCGCGGCATCCCGCTGACCGTGACGCCGGACGCCAACGCGGCCTCGGTGGCGGAGCACGCGCTGATGCTGATGCTGAACATCGCCCGCGGCACCTTCGTCTATGACCGCAAGACGCGGGCCGGCGAATGGTCCAACCCGCCGGTGCCGAACACCTTCGACCTCGGCGGCAAGACGGTGCTGGTGGTGGGCTTCGGCCGCATCGGCGGGCGCGTGGCGCGGCTGTGCAAGGCCTTCGACATGACGGTGCTCGTGCACGACCCCTACATCCCGCAGAACACCATCAAGGGTGCGGGCTTCATCCCGGTGAAGGTCCTGGCGGACGGCCTGGCGCAGGCCGACATCGTCACGACGCATGTCCCCTCCTCGGACGCGACGCGGGGGATGGTGAACGGCGAGTGGTTCGCCAGCATGAAGAAGGGCGCGGTCTACGTGAACACCGCGCGCGGCACGCTGGTGAACGAGCAGGCGCTGGCCGGCGCGCTGACCAGCGGGCATCTCTCGGCCGCCGGCCTCGACGTCTTCTGGGAGGAGCCGATCCGCGCCGACAACCCGCTGCTGAAGGCGCCGAACGTGGTGATGACGCCGCATTCCGCCGCCGCGTCGGAGCAGGGGCTGTACCGCATGGCGATGTCCTGCGCGGACAGCATCCTCGCCTGCTTCGCGGGGCAGCTGGACGAGGACGTGGTGATCAACCGCGAAGTCCTTCGCCGCAACGCGTAGTCCAAGCCCTCAGACGCCGGGCGCGGCCATCCGGCCGCCTGGCTTCGGCGCACACGCGCCGGGCCGCGTTCGCGGCCTCGGACCGGTCCAGGGGCCGGTCCGCACGGTCCCAGGAGATGCAGCGATGACCGACAACCCCCTCCTCATCCTCGCCGACCACGCGGCAAGCTGGGCCACCCGCCCCATGCCGCGCGAGGTCGAGCACCACGCCCGCCGCGCCCTGATCGACTGGTTCGCCGCGCTGCTGCCGGGTTGCCTGGTGCCGCCGGCCACGCTGCTGGCCGGCGCGATGGCCGCCGAACGCGGGCCCGGCAACGCGATCTGCTATGTCGACGGCTCGCGCGGCCCGATCCGCCACGCCGCGCTGATCAACGCCACCGCCAGCCACACGGTGGAGTTCGACGATATCTATCGCGACGCCGGCTACCACCCGGGCTGCCCGACCATCGCCCCCGCGCTTGCCACGGTGCAGGCGCGGGGCGGCACGATGGACGACCTGCTGCGCGCCATCGTCGCGGGCTACGAGGTCTCCTGCCGCATCGGCGTGGCGATCCAGCCCAGCCACTACAAATACTGGCACACCACCGGCACCGTCGGCACCTTCGGCGCGGCGGTGGCGACGGCGCTCGCCCTCGGCTGCGACGCCCAGAAGATCGCGCATGCCATCGGCACGGCGGCGACCTTCGCGGGCGGCATCCAGCAGGCCTTCCTGTCGGACAGCATGTCGAAGCCGCTGCACCCGGGCCATGCAGCGGATGCCGGCGCCCTGGCAGCGATCGGTGCCGCGGCGGGCGTCACGGGGGCGATGGACGCGCTGCACGGGCCGAAGGGCTACGCAGCGGCGACCAGCGAGGACACCGGCAAGTGGGAGAAGGCGCTCGCCGGCCTCGACGAAAGCTTCGCCATCACCGCCATGACCTTCAAGAACCATGGCTGCTGCGGGCATATCTTCGCCGCGCTCGACGCCGTGCGCGACCTGCAGGCCGAGACCGGCTTCAAGCCGGAGGACGTGGCGAAGATCCATGTCGCCGGCTACGGCCCGACCAAGTCGCTCTGCGACCGGCCCGAGGCGGCGTCCGAGGCCGATTGCCGCTTCTCCGTCCAGTACACCACCGCGGCGCTGCTGACCCTCGGCGGCGTGCGCATCGCGGCCTTCGAGCCCGAGAACATCAACAACCCGACAATCCGCGCCATCATGCCCAAGGTCTCGGTCAGCCTCGATGACGAGCTGGCCAAGGGCTACCCGGCGGTGCGCGCGGCCAAGGTGTCGATCGATCTCGCCGACGGGCGGCACCTGTTCCGCCACCAGCCCACGCGCAAGGGCGACCCCGATGCACCGCTCTCCGACGACGAGGTGTCGGATAAGTTCCGCGAACTGACCACGCCGGTCATCGGGTCCGCGGCGGCGGAGCGGATGCTGGACGGCCTCTGGACCGGCCGGGATCTTCCGGGCGCGGTGCAGATCCTGGCCAACAGCCGCCACCGCGCGGCGGCGGAGTAGCCCTCAGGCCAGGACGATCGTCTCGGTCGAGAAGGAGGCGGTGGAGACGCCGTCGATCACCGCAAGCAGGCGGAGGTCGTCGGTGCTCTCCAGCAGCCCGTTGCCATTGTC
>JAIYAI010000227.1 GCA_027489135.1 Acetobacteraceae bacterium | reverse complement strand
TCTGCGAGGAGTTCGGCCTCGCCACCCTCGCCGCCGATGACCGCCTCGCCACCAACGCGCTGCGCGCCAAGGCCCGCCCCTGGCTGATCCCGGCGCTGCAGGAGGCACTGGAGGTCCTGCCACAGAAGGAGGTGGAAGCGCGCTGCGAGCGCTGCGCCATCTCCTGGGCCCCGGTCGGCAAGCCACGCGACCTCTTCGACGACCCGCACCTCCTCGCCTCCGGCGGGCTGCTGCAGACGGCGATCTCGGCCCTTGGCGGCGGCGCAGGGGCGATGTTCGGCCTGCCCGCCCTGCCGGTGGAATTCGGCGCCGAGCGCACGCGGCCCGGCCTTACCCGCCAGCCGCCACGCATGGGGGAGCACAGCGCCGAGGTGCTGGCGGAGGCCGGCTACACTGAGGCCGAGGTGGCCGCCTTGCTCGAGCGGCGGGTTCTCCTCTCGCCTGCCTGATGCCAGCAGCCCGGTTCATCGACCGGGTCGAGGTGACGGATGGCGCGTGCCGGTCATGCCGCCGCATGCTTGCCGCATGACGAGGCGACGCCGAGCAGGCCGGAGGCCTTCGCCGCGCGCCACCGGGGTGCCCCGCACGACCGGTCCGGCAGCCCGAGCGTGCCAATGATCAGGGACCTTGGCGTCTTGCGGTGCCGCCGCTTCAGCGGGCCGGCCGGACGCCGCTGGTATCCGCCTCGGCGCGCGCGATCGCGCTGGCGAGGGAATCGGGATCGGGCAGCACGAGGCCCGCGCGCACCTTCTCCACGCTGCCCTGCCGCACGAGGTCGGCGAGTTCCCGGGAGACTGCCTCGCGCCGGGCGCCGATGCGTGCGGCGATCTCGTGCTGCGGCGGCGGCGGGCTGACGATCCGCTCCCCCGGGTGCGTGCCGCCGGTGCGTGGCCGCGACAGCCGCAGCAACTCGGCGCAGAGCCGTAGGCGCACCGGCAGCGCCTCACGCTCCAGCACCCGCTGCGCCTGGCGCCGCAGGATCCGCGTGGTGTGCCGTAGCAGCGCGAGGCAAGCGGCGGGGCTGCTGGTGGCCGCGTCGATGAAGGCATCGGCCGGCAGGCTGCAAAGGCGCGAGGCCACGATGGCCGTCACCGTCGCCGTTCTCGGCTCCCCGTCGATCGCGGCGATCTCGCCGACCATGCCCCCGGCCTGAAGCTCGGCCAGGATCAGTTCCCGCCCGCCGGCCGTGCGGATCTGCACACGCACGGCACCCTCGACCACGAAATAGACGTCGCTCGAGACATCCTCGACATCCATGATGAGCGCGCCGGCCGGGTAGCTGCGCCAGAGGGCACGCGTGGCCGCGCGGGCTCTCGCGGCAGGGGTGGCGTCGCGCAGAATGGGCAGGTCGCCGACGTCGGGCCCGCGATGCGGGCGCGGTTCGTCCCGGCTGGGTTCCGTAACGGCGGGTTCCGACCTGGCAGCCATCATGTTCGCTTCCGGAGGGGGGCGGGGCCGGCCGAGGCCGCCTGACATCGCATCGGTTCTAGCGCGTGATCCGCCCGGGCGGAATCGCCGAGGCGTGACTCGACCGCTCGCTTCGGGCTGCGGCGTGATCAACAGCGCTGGATCACGCCGCAGCCGCATCAGGGACGGCGCCGCGAGAGCCCGATCTGCCACAGTTCGCGACAAAATTTCGCATCCTGTCGCCATAAAGGGCGCCCAGGCTTCATGACTGGAAAACCCTGCGTCCCTAGGTTTGGACAGGCCCGGGCGGCCACGGAGTCGCAACCCGGACCGGAAAGCGAGGCGTCGCCATGCATGTCAGGCGTGATGATCTCCAGTCGACGGCCGGGCCCGTCCTCACTGCCGTCACCTTGTCGGCCACGGCGGTGCCGGCGACCGAGGACTCGAATCGTCGGCAGGTGCAGCGGCAGGGCGTGCTGCTTGCGGCGCGCCTCGAAGTCAGCGGCAGCGTCCTCGACTGCATCGTGCTCGATCTGTCGCTGCGTGGCGCGCGCGTGCAGTTCGGCGCGCCCGTCAACCTGCCCGAGGATGTCCGCCTCGTCATGCGCGACGGTTCCCGGCACGAGGCGCGGCGCTGCTGGTCGCGCGGCAATCAGGTCGGGCTGGAGTTCCTCGGCGCCGCCGGCGTCGGCGTGAACGAACCCGCCCGCCGCCGCGCCCGCACCCTGCTGGAGCGGGTCCACGCCAGCGATCCCGCCGCGTGGCTGCCGGCGCTGCGTGCGGAGCGGTACCTCGGCGACGAATCTGTCCGCCAGGCGGCGGAAGCGGCGGAGGTTGCCTATCTCCGTCTGCTCGCCGCCCTGCGCGACCATGCCGGGGTCCGCTGACGCGCGCGGGCAGGCCGGCAAGGAACGGCCGCGCAACACGCAGGAGCCCGGCGGGACCGCGCCGGGGCAGGTTCAGCAGCCGGGCCGGAAGGGACGGATCCGGTCACGCGTCATCTGCTCGAGGCGCGTGATGCCCAGCATCGCCATGTCGCGGTCGATCTCGTCCTTCAGCAGGCGGATGCCGTGCGCGACGCCGGGCTCGCCCCGCACCGCCGCGGCATAGAGGAAGGGCCGGCCTACGAAGACGAACTGCGCCCCCAGCGCCAACGCCTTCAGCACGTCCGTCCCGCGCCGCACGCCGCCGTCGAGGATCACCGTCAGGTCGCGGCCCACGGCTTCCGCGATCTCCGGCAGCACCCGCAGCGGTGCCAGCGCGCCGTCAAGCTGCCGGCCGCCATGGTTGCTAACCATGATGCCGTCGCAGCCATGCTCGCGGGCGAGGATCGCATCCTCCACTGCCATCACGCCCTTGATCAGCAGCTTGCCGGGGAAGCGCTTGCGGATGAGCGCCAGATGCTCCCACGCGAGGCCGTCGCGCCGCCCGACCTTGCGGATCAGGTCGGAGGAGAGCACCGGCGGCCCGCGCCCCGCATCCATGTTCTCGAAATGCGGCATGCCGTGCTCGCGCAGCGTGCGCAGCACCGTGCCGAACAGCCAGTTCGGGTGGCTGATCCCCTCCCAGGCCAGGCGCAGGTTCGGCCGCAGCGGCAGGGCATAGCCGTTGCGCACGTTGTTCTCGCGGTTGGCGGAGACGGGGACGTCGATGGTCAGCACGAAGGTGTCGAAGCCCGCGGCAATGACGCGGTCGACCAGCGGTTCGATCCGCGCCGGCTCGCCCGGCAGGTAGGCCTGGTACCAGGTGGTCGGTCCGCCCTCGCGCCGGACCTCCTCGAGCGGGATCAGCGAGGAGGCCGAGAGGATCATCGGGATGCCGGAGGCTGCCGCCGCCCGGGCGAGGACGATGTCGCCGCGATAGGCCGAGAGCGCCGAGGCGCCCATGGGCGGGATGCCGAAGGGTGCCGCGTAGTCCTTGCCGAACAGCGTGGTCTTCGTGGTCCGGCCCGTCACGTCCACCAGGCCGCGCGGGACGAAGCCCCAGTCCTGAAAGGCGCCGCGGTTGTCGCGCAGCGACAGGTCCGTCTCGCAGGCGCCGGAGACGAAGCCATAGAGCATGCGCGGCAGGTGCCGCCGCGCCGCCACCTCGAAATCGTCGAGGCTGAGGAAGCGCTGCAGGTTGGCCGGGATGCCGCTGTCCTTGCGGGTCTCGGCGATTGCGACAGCCCCCGCCGATCTTGGGGGACTCTCGCTGACGGCGCCGGCGGACCGGGCGGGGGCGACAGCGGTCTGGTCATCGGGCATGGCGGGGCTCCCTCGTTGGTCGCAGGGTTGACCCGCGAGGCCGCGGGGTCAACGTCAGCCGCCGTAGTCGAACACCAGCTTCGAGACGGCGAGCGAGAGCATGCGCTGGTCCGGGTTGCGCCCATCCCGCAGCGGCACCCCGGCGTGGTCGGAGGCAAGCCGCAGCCCCTGGCAGGCCACCGCCCCGCCGCCCGCGGGTTCGAGCCGCAGCGTGTGGCGTCCCTCCGCGTCCAGCGCGGCGGTTACGCGGGCCGGGTGGCCGTCGAAGCTGCCGGTGACCCGCGGCGCGTCGGCGCCGTAGAGGTGCCGCACCGTCAGGGTCACGCCGCTCACCGCGCGGTGCGGCTCCGGGTTCACCACCAGTGCGGCATCGGTCATCCAGCGGAAGGGCCCGCCCTCGTCCTGCTCGGGCTCATGCCAGCCGACGGCGAGATTGCCCGCGGCGGGCGGGATCTCGGCCCGGCTGCCCAGCAGCAGCGCCTCCGTGCCGGAGGGCGCGGCCGCGGCATCGGCGATCAGCCGCCTGAGGCCAGCGAGGCGTGGATCCTCTACCCCCGGCGCCGAGGCCGTGCCCGCCACCTGGTCCAGCAGCAGCGCCGCGGCGGTTTCGAGGAAGGCGTCGCTGCGCGCGGCGAGGTCGGCGGCATGGCGCCGCGCTTCCTCCGCCAGGCGCCGCGCCTGCGCCTCTGCCTCTGCCTCCAGCCGTGCGATCCGGGCTTCCAGCACCGCCAGGCGGGGCGCCGGGTCCTCGGGCAGGGTGCGGGCCCAGGCGAAGCGGGCGACCGGCGCCTCGATGCCCACCAGGTGCAGCGCGATGTCGAGGCCGCTTTCCATCAGGTCCGCAGCTTCGAGCGCCAAGGTGAAGCGCCAGGCGCAGCCACCCTCGGGCAGCGGCCAGGGCGGGTCGCAGGCGACGCCGCGGGCGCCGGCGGCGTTGAGGCGGGCGTACATGACGGGTTCGATCAGCCCGTTGGCGCGTTCGATGGCGACGCCGCGGAGCAGCCCGGTCTCGAGGCGCAGCCCCTCGATCGCGGGCGGCGCCGGCTGGCCGAGCAGCGCGAGCGCGGCGCCGGCATGCGGGATCGGCCAGGGCGGCGCCAGGTCCGGTCCCTCCGGCGCGGCGGCGAAGCGAAGTTCGGCGGGCAGTTCGACGCGGGGGATGCGGGCGATGGGCAGCAGCACTTCCGCCCCCGGCTGTGGCGCGACGGGCAGCGCGACGCGCCCCACCTCGATGCCGCGGCAATAGGCCACCAGGGCCGGCGCGGTCACCGGGCGCAGGACGCGCAGGCGGATGCCCTCGCGCGCGGCGGCGACCGGCAGCAGGGCAGGCGGGGGCGCGTCCGTCATCCACCCCTTCGTAACGGCGGGATGCCACGAAGGGCAGGGGTCAGCCGGCAGTTGCGATCCGCCCGACCTCCGCCAGCACGGCCGAGCGCTGCGGTTCCGGCAGGTCGGCCTCGGCGTACCAGGCTGCCACCAGCACCGGCGCGCGGCCCCCGGGCGGCCAGAGGATGCCGACATCGGCGGTGGTGTTGCGCCCGCCCGTGCCGGTCTTGTCGCCGACGCGCCAGCCCGGCGGCATCCCCGCCCGCAGCCGCGCATCGCCGGTCTTCGTCGCCACCATCCAGGCGGCAAGCTGCGCGCGGGATGCTCGCGACAGCGCGTCGCCGAGCAGCAGGGTGCGCAGCAGCGCGACCATCGCCTCCGGCGTCGTGGTGTCGCGCGGGTCTCCGGGCGCGGCCTCGTTGAGCGCCGGTTCCCAGCGGTCGAGGCGGGTGACCGTGTCGCCGAGGCCGCGCATCCACGCGGTGAGCCCCGCGGGCCCGCCATAGGTCGCGAGGATCAGGTTGGCGGCCGGGTTGTCGCTGAGGGTGATGGTGGCATCGCAAAGCTCGGCCAGGGTCAGCCCGGGCCCGCCAGCCGCCGGGCCGGTCACCGGCGCGTAGGGGACCAGCGCGTCGCTGCCGAAGGCGACGCGGCGATCCAGCCGTTCCTCGCCGCGATCGACCCGGGCGAGCACGCATGCGGCCGCGAGCCACTTGAAGGTGCTGCACATGGCGAAGCGCTCGGCGGCACGATGGCCGAGGCGGCGCCCCGTCCCGGTATCGAGGATGGCGACGCCGAGGCGCCCGCCATGGCGCGCTTCCAGCGCGGACAGCGCGTCGGTCGCGCGCGCCGGCGCGGTCGCGAGCAGGAAGGGCAGGCCGGCGAGGCCACGACGTGCGATCATGTCGCGCCGGGTAGCGCCCGGCGCGCGCGCTGGACAGGCGCGAGCATGCCCCGCTACCGCCGCCTCACGCGTCTGTCAGACCGAAGGACATGCCGAGCCTGCCGCCGCTGACCGTCGTCTCGCCCCTGCCGCCCGCGCGCAACGGCATCGCCGACTACGCGGCGCTGCTGATCCGTGCCCTGCACGGGACGCATTTCGCCTGCGCCGCGGCGGTGGAGGACTGGGACACGACGCCGCCCCCGGCGCCGGGCGTGGCGGTGCTGGACCCGCTGCTGGCACATCGGCGCGCGGGGCTGGTGCTGCATCAGGTGGGCAACAACGCCCAGCACGGCTTCGTGCTGCGCGCGCTGCGGCGGATGCCGGGGGTGACGACGCTGCACGATCCAGGGCTGCTACACCTGCACGAGGTGACGGGCGAGCCGGTGCTGGCGGCGATGGCGGGGACGTGGATTGGCGCTCTGCTGGTGGGGGCGCGGGGGGGCCGGGGCCTGGGGCTGCGGGTGGATCGGGGGCGCGGCGGC
>JAIYAI010000285.1 GCA_027489135.1 Acetobacteraceae bacterium | reverse complement strand
TTCCACCTCCGGCGCTCACGCTCTAGGCGCGCGCCCCGCGCCGCGAGAGGAGCAGGCTGAAGATCAGCACCGTGCCGATGCCCCAGGCGCCGTTGATCAGCAGCGAGATCATCATGCGCAGCGGCACCCAGCCCGTGGCGATCGGCAGCCCCTTGATCGGCGCCACCACGAACCACGAGACGAACACCGCGCACAAGCCCAGGCAGATCCCCACAAGCAGCTTCGGCCTGTCGATCAGCTTCGGCGCCAGCAGCCCATAGACCAGCCCGTAGAGCCCGCCCCAGAAGCAGAGGTTGATGATCTGCGGCACGCCGAAGGGCGGGATCGGCCGCACCGGAAAGGGCGGCGCCGGCATCACGCCGATGGCCCAGAGGATGATCCACATCCCCTGGTGGAAGACCAGGACGGAGGAGGCCGCGGCCAGGAAGCCGAGGCCAGCGCGGGTCAGGGCGGGCGTGTTCATGCCGCAACCGTCCGACGTTGTGCCCTTACGGTCAAGCAGCCGGGCCGAGCAGCACCAGGTCGAGCGCCCCTTCCACCCCCGCGACAGACCGCGCCGCGCGCGCCTCCAGCGCCACGCCCGGCGCATAGCCCTGGGCCTCGGCCAGGGCGAAGGTCGCGGCATCGGTCAGCGCCGCGCTGCGCTCCGCCTTGTTGTGCTTCTCGAGCTTGGCGGCCAGGTTCACGGCATCGCCGATCACGGTGTATTCAAGCCGCCCCTCCGCGCCCACCGTGCCGAACAGGACCTCGCCGGCGGAGGCCGCCATGCCGATCGCGATCGGTGGCATCCCCGGCTCCGGTGGCACCCAGGCCGCGGCGGCGGCCTGGATCGCCTCGATGGCGCGCAGCGCATCGGCCGCATGGGTCTCGCTGGGTGCCACCGCGCCGAAGCTCGCCAGCACGCCGTCCCCGAGATACTTGTCGATGCTGCCGCCATGGGCCCGGACCGCGTGCACCACCAGCCCCTGGTAGGCGCCGAGCAGGCGCAGCAGCGGCTCCGGCTCCATCCCCCGCGCCATGCCGGTGAAGCCACGGAGGTCGGTCATCAGGATGCTGGCGGTGCGGCGCTCGGCGACGCCGGCCATGTGCTCGGCCTCCGCGCCGCGGATGCGGTCGGCGATCTCGGGCACGAAGAAGCGGGAGAGTTCGGTCGCCGCCACCTGCTCGCGCATCGCCTCCACCAGCAGGGCACGGCCGCGCGCCACCACCAGCGCCAGCAGCGCCGTCACCATGGCCATGGTGACGATCTTGTCGAACTCCGCCCCGATCAGGATCTGCGGCGAGGTGGCATAGGCGAGGAAGCTGCGCGTCACCGGTGCCGATTGCTGCGCGAGCGCCGCCAGGATCAGCACGACCCAGCCCAGGATCGCCGCGCCGCCCGCCAGCAGCACCCAGCGCGTCTCGAAGCGCAGCGCGCGCAGCGTGATCAGGATGAAGACGTACATCACCGTCGGCGCCTTCAGCGCGACCGAGAGCGGCGCCATGTACTGCAGGTGGAAGCTCCAGATCATGACGAAGAGCACGGTGAAGTCGACGACCACCGAAGCGGCGAGCAACCCGGCCCCGAGCCGGCGGCGGATCGCGGCCCAGAGCCGGACGGCGGTGAACAGCGCGTAGAAGGCCAGCGCGATGGGCACCGGCTCCGGCTGCATCGGCGGCGGATTAGCGGCGCGGGAGATGGCGTAGAGCACGGCGAAGGTGGCGATCGCCGCCACCTGCATGACGCCGATGATGACCTCCGCGCTGTCCTGCTGCCGCGCGACCAGCGCCTGCGCCCGCCGCGGCAGGTCACGCATGCCGGCGCCAAGGCCGAGCCAGCGGCCGACGCGCACGGCGCGCCCGGGTGGGGCGCCCCCGGGCGGAGCTGCGATATGGTTCATGCCCGGCGCTTCGCCCGGCCCGGGCATGGGGTTACCCCCCGGCCTCAGTTGGCCGGCAGCACCTTGCCCGGGTTCATCAGCCCGCGCGGGTCGAGCGTGCGCTTGATGCTGCGCATCACCTCCACCGCCAGGGGGTCCTTCAGCGCCGCCATCACATGCAGCTTCGAGACGCCGATGCCGTGCTCCGCGCTGAAGCTGCCACCGAGCGACACGGCGATCTCGTTCACCACCATGTCGGCCTCGCCGGCGCGCGCCACCCAGTCCTCCCGCGTCGTGCCCTGCGGCGCGCGGAGCGAGAGGTGGATGTTGCCGTCCCCGGCATGGCCGATGGCGACCATCTGCCCCTCGGGCCAGCGATCGCCGAGTGCCTTCTCGGCCCGCGCGATGAACTCCGGCACGGCGGAGACCGGCACGGCGGTGTCGGTGTTGATCGAGGGGCCGTCCATGCGGGCGAATTCCGGGTAGTCCTCCCGGATGCGCCAGAAGGCGGCGCGCTGCGCCTCGTTCTCGGCCAGCACCGCGTCGAGCACCTCGCCGGCGTCGGAGGCCTCGAACAGCGTCGCCTCCATCATCTGCCGCACCGGCACGCTCTCATGCCCCGCGGCGAGTTCGACCATGACGTACCAGGGATGCTCGATCGGCAGCGGGATGCGCATGTGCGGCCCGCGGCGGGCGATGGTGTCGAGGCAGACCCACTGGATCAGCTCGAAGCCCGTCACCTCCGCGCCACAGCCGAGCATACGGCCCAGCAGCTGCAGCGCCGCGTCCGGCGAGGGCACGGCAAGGAAGGCGGTCTCCACCTTGCGCAGCGGCGGCACCACCCGCAGCGCCGCGGCGGTGATGACGCCGAGCGTCCCCTCTGCGCCGACGAAGAGATGCCGGAGCGCATAGCCGCTGTTGTCCTTCCGGACGCGGCGGAGATCGTCGAGAATGCGCCCATCCGGCAGCACCACCTCCAGCCCCAGCACGAGTTCGCGCGCATTGCCGTAGCGCAGCGTGCGGATGCCGCCGGCGTTGGTGGAGAGCATACCGCCGATCATGGCGCTGCCCTGGGCGCCCCAGTTGATGGGGAAGAGGCGATCCACCTCGCGCGCCGCCTCCTGCACGGTCTGCACGACGCAGCCGGCCTCCGCCACGAGGGAGAAGTCGCGGGCATCGACGTTGCGGATGCGGTTCATGCGCTCGAGGCTGAGCACCACGGCCTGGCCACTGGCCGGGATCGCCACGGCACCGCCGGCAAGCCCGGTGCGGCCGCCCGCGGGCACGATCGCGAGGCCCTGCTGGGTGCAGCGGCGCACCGCCTCGGCGACCTCCGCCGTTGTCGAGGGGCGCAGCACGGCCACCGGCGCGACGCCGACGGAGCGGCGCCAGTCCGTCGCATAGGCCGCGATATCCTCAGGCGCGCGCAGGCAATTCTGGGGGCCGACCACATCGGCCAGGAAGTCGAAGGGGCTCATGGACGGTTGTTTTCCTCCAGCGCCGCAGGCTGGCACCGCGACCGGCCCGTGGTCAACGCTCCCCGGACCGCCTAGCTTCGTGCCGGATCGACAGGGGACAGCGATGCCGATTGCGACGGTGGTGCCGGAGAGCGCGGATTACGTGGTGGTGGGCGCGGGCTCGGCTGGCTGCGCGGTGGCGGCGCGCCTCTCCGAGGATCCCTCCGTGCGTGTGGTACTGCTGGAAGCGGGCGGGCGGGACCGCAACCCCTGGCTGCACATCCCGATCGGCTACGCCAAGACGATGTATCACCCAACCCTCTCCTGGAACCTGATGACGGAGCCGGAGAAGGAACTGCACGGGCGCCGCGTGCCATGGCCGCGCGGCCGCGTGCTGGGCGGGTCCTCGGCGATCAACGGGCTGCTCTATGTGCGCGGCCAGCACGCGGACTACGACCATTGGCGCCAGCTCGGCTGCACGGGCTGGTCCTTCCAGGACGTGCTGCCCTATTTCCGGCGTTCCGAGGACAATGAGCGCGGGTCGTCGGACCTGCACGGTGCCGGCGGGCCGCTCGCCGTCTCCGACCTGCGGGAGAAGAACCCGCTCGCCCTCGCCTTCATCGACGCCGCGGCGGAACTCGGCTTTCCGCGCAACGCCGACTTCAACGGCGCCGAGCAGGAGGGCGCGGGTCTCTACCAGACCACCTCCCGCGGCGGCTGGCGGATGAGCGCCTACTCCGCCTACATCAAGCCGAACCTTGCCCGGCCCAACCTGCTCGTCGTGCCGGATGCGCATTCGACGGGGCTGGTGATGGAAGGCGCGCGCTGCGCCGGTGTCGCCATCCAGCGCCATGGCGCGGCGCTGACGGTCAAGGCGACGCGGGAGGTGATCCTCTGCGGCGGCGCCATCGCCTCGCCCCACCTGCTGCTGCTCTCGGGCATCGGGCCGGCCGAGCACCTGCAGGAGATGGGCGTGCCCGTCGTCCACGCGCTGCGCGACGTCGGCCGCAACCTGCAGGACCATTTCCAGGCGCGCCCGTCCTGGCGCGTGACGCAGCCGGTCTCGCTGAACACGCAGCGGCACAGCCTGCTGGGCCAGGTGAAGATGGGGCTGGAATTCGCACTGCGCCGCACCGGCCCGCTGACGGTCAGCGCGGGCACCGCGGGCCTCTTCGCCAAGGTGCTGCCCGGCAGCGAGACGCCGGACGTGCAGTACCACTTCCTGCCCTTCAGCACCGACAAGACGATGATGGAGTTGCACGAGTTTCCGGGGCTGACCATCAGCGCCTGCCAGCTCCGCCCCGAAAGCCGCGGCACCATCACCCTGGCCAGCACCGATCCGCGCCAGCCCGCGCGCATCCATGCCAACTACCTCAGCACGGAGACCGACCGGCGCTGCATGATCGAAGGCGTGAAGCTGGCGCGACGCCTTGCCGCCACGAAGGCCATGCAGCCCTGGATCGCCGGCGAGGTGAATCCCGGGGACAGCACGGCCAGCGACGACGAGGTGCTGGACTGGATCCGCCGCAGCGGCGGCACGATCTACCACCCCTCCGGCACCTGCCGCATGGGCGGCGACCCGGAGAGCGTGGTCGATCCCGAGCTTCGCGTGCGCGGCATGGAGGGTCTGCGCATCGCCGATGCCTCCGTCATGCCGACCGTCGTCTCCGGCAACACCAACGCGCCCGCCATCATGATCGGCGAGAAGTGCGCGGACATGATCAAGGCCGCTGCGAAGCAGAGGCTGGCCGCATGATCCGCCGCCGCGCCGCCCTGGCGCTCCTGGCCGCGCCGGCCGTCGCGCGTGCGCAGGGGCGGACCGTGCAGATCATCGTCCCCTACCCGCCCGGCGGCGGCAACGACCTCGGCGCCCGGGCGCTGGCGCCGATGCTGGAACGCGTGCTCGACGCGCCCGTGGTGGTGATCAATCGCCCCGGCGCCGCCAGCCTGATCGGCATGGGCCAGGTGGCGCGCGCGGCGCCGGACGGCACCACCCTCGGCTACGGGCTCTGGCCGCAGACGACGACGCTCTACCTGAACCCCGCACGGCAGGCGCCCTTCGACCGGGCAAGCTTCACGCCGCTGGCGCTGCACGTCACCGATCCCGGCGCGATCTGCGTGCGTGCCGACAGCCCGCTGCGCGACCTGCCCGGCATGGTCGCTGCGGCACGCGCGCGGCCCGGCGACCTGCGGATGTCGGACAACGGCCAGCTCGGGCACGAGCATCTCGCCTCCATCCAGCTCCAGAAGCTGGGCGGGGTCAGCTTCAACCAGGTGCATTTCCAGGGCGCGGGGCCGGCGCTGACGGCATTGCTCGGCGGCCAAACGGAGGCTGCGATCTTCGCCGTCGGCACCTCGGCCT
>JAIYAI010000094.1 GCA_027489135.1 Acetobacteraceae bacterium | reverse complement strand
CGGGGACGCCGATGGGCGCGCTGCTGGCGCGGCAGCGGCGCGACCGCGGCCTGGCGCTGCGGGCCGATCACGCGCTCTGCGACTGCACCGGCGAGGTGCTGGCGCGGTCGCGCGCCGTCATCGTGCATTCGCGCTTCGCCGCGGCCCGGTTGCGCGCGCTGCATGGCGCGGACCGCACCGCCCATGTCGCGGTGGTGCCGCACCTGCTGCCGACGACGTCCATGCCGGACCGCGCGGCGGCGCGCGCCGCGCTCGGCATCGCGGAGGACGGCTTCCTGGTGGTGACCGCCGGCTTCGCCACGCGCGCCAAGCGCTTCGACTGGCTCGTCGCCGCGCTGCAGGCCGTGCCCGGCGCGCGGTGGATCCATGCCGGGGAGGCGCGGCCGGAGGAGGTCGATCTCCCCGCGATGATCGCGCGGGCCGGCCTGGGTGCGCGGGCGCAGGTGACGGGCTGGCTCGAGGACGCGGCGCTGGATGCGCATATCGCCGCGGCCGACGTGCTGGTGAACCTGCGCTTTCCCTCGCACGGTGAAAGCTCCGGTCCGCTGGCCCGCGCCCTGGCGGCCGGTACCTGCGCCGTCGTCAGCGACACGGCGGCCTATGCGGACCTGCCGCGCGACGCGGTGCTGCACCTGCCGGTGGTGGGCGCGGCGCAGGCGCTGGCGGCGGCGCTCGCGGGGCTGGCGGCGGCGCCGGACCTGGCGCGCGGGATCGGTGCGGCGGGGCGGCGCTTCGCCCTGGCGGAGATGGCGCTGGACAAGGTGGCGGCGGCCTACGCTGATCTGCTGCACGCGTCGCGCGACCGGCCCGTCTTCGTCCCCGCCCCGGCGCCGGCGCTGGTGACCGCGGCCATCGACCCCGGGGCGGTGCGCCGCGCCCTGGCGGGCGTGACGGGCCGCTGCCGCCTCTTCCTCGGCGGGGAGGCGGAGGGACTGGTGCCGGACCTGCTGCCGCCGGAGGCGATGCTGCTTGGCCTGCGCGTGATGGCGCCGCCGGCGACGCCGGGTTTGCTGCTCGACCTCGCTTTGCCGGACTGGCGCGCATGACGGCGCCGCTGCGAGTCGCGCTGCTGCGGCGGGCCTTTCCGGACCTGGCGGTGCTCGACCGCGCCGTGGCGACGGGGGGGCTCTTCCCCTGGTGGCCGGGGGTGGTGCCGATGTTGCCCCACGATGCCATTCTGCCGCCGGCGGAACGGACCCTGCTGGAGGGCTTTGGCCTGCGCGACGCCGACCCTGGCGATCCCGGCCTCGTCGCCACCGAGGGCGAGGCCGCGCCCTGGCTCGCCGCCGGCGCCATGGTGCTGACGGCCGCGCGCGACCTCCCGGAGGCGCCGCGCATCCTGCTGCTGACCGGCGCCGGGGGGGCCGTGGAGCAAGCCAGTCTCCTGCTGCCGGAGGGCGCGCTCCCCGGGGCGCTCGCCGCGCTGGCTGCGGCCGCCGAGGCGATGGCCGGGACGGGCTGGGAATGGGCGGCGCGGCCGGTGACGGAGCGCCTGGCGACGCTGACGCTCTTCGCGCCGGCGCTGCCGCCCGTGACGCTGCCCGGTGCCGCGCTGCCGAGGTGGCGGGAGGCGCCGGGGCGCCTGCGCGTGCTGCTCGGCGCGCTGCCGGTGCGGCCCTGGCGCATCGCGGTGCGGTCGGAGGGTGCGACGGCCATGTTCCTGGACGGCGCGCCGCACGACCCGGCCATGCCCTTCACGCCGCAGCCCGGCCTTCCTGTGGTGCTCGGCCTCGCCGGCGACGGGGCCGTGCTGCAGGCGGTGGAGATCGCCCCGGCATGAGGCCGCCGCGGCTGCTCATCCTCTCGCCCGTCGCCTCGCACCCGACGCGGCAGGGCAATGCCGCGCGGATCGTCGCGCTGGCCGAGGGTCTGATGGCGCGCGGCATCGCCTGCGAGTTCCTCTACCACACGGCGGAGGGCATGACGGCGGAGGAGGAGGCGGCCATGCGCGCTGCCTGGCCCGTCTTCCACGTGAACCACGCCGAGCGCCGGCCCGAGCCGCGTTTCCCCGGTCTCTGGGGCCTCGACGACTGGTGCCCCGCCAGCCTCGTCGCCCGCGTCGCCGCCCTGCACCGGGCGCGCCGCTAC
Organism: Acetobacteraceae bacterium; assembly: GCA_027489135.1. Classification (GTDB taxonomy): domain Bacteria; phylum Pseudomonadota; class Alphaproteobacteria; order Acetobacterales; family Acetobacteraceae; genus JAIEOP01. The sequence continues at coordinate 11,613 of JAIYAI010000094.1, read as the reverse complement.
GACGCAGTGCTGGTGAACTACGTCTGGCTCGGCGGCGTCCTCGCGGGGCTCGACGACCAGCCGCCCCTCCGCATCATCGACACGCATGACCTGTTCGGCGATCGCCGGGCGGTGGCCGAACAGGCGGGGCTCGATCCCTCCTGGTACTTCACCTCCGTCGCCGAGGAATCGCGCGGCCTCCCGCGCGCGGACCTCGTCCTGGCCATCCAGGAGGGTGAGGCCGGGGCGCTCGCGGCGCGCGGTGCGCGGCAGGTGCTGGTGGTCGGGCATGCACCGCCGCCGCGCCTGCTGGCCGGGCCGGCCCTGCCGCCGCCGCGCGCCGCCTTCGGCGTGCTGGCCTCGCACAATCCCTGGAACCTCGACGCAGTGCGGGCGCTGGACACGGCGATCGCGGCGGCGGGGCCGCTGGACTGGCTGCTGGCGGGCAGCGTGGTCGGGCGGATCGATGCGGAGCATGCGCTGCGCTCGCGCCCGCAATGGCTCGGCATCGTCCCGGCGGTGGCGGCGTTCTACGACGCGGTGGGCTGCGTGCTGGTGCCGAACACCGGCGGCACGGGCCTGAAGATCAAGGCGGTGGAGGCGCTGATGTCGGGCCGGCCTGTGCTGGGCACCGCGCATGGCTTCGCGGGACTGCCGGCGGAGCACCCGGTGCATGCCGCGGCCGACGCGCCGGCCCTGGCGGCGCTGGCGCGGCGCCACGCGGCGGATGCGGCCTTCCGGGCCGAGGTGGCGGCGGCCACGCGGCGCCTGGCGCTGCGCGTCGCGGCCGATGTCGCCGTGCAGCAGGATACGCTGGCGGCGGCGATCCTGGCCGGGCGCCGGGTTGCTGCGCTATAGCCAACGAAATATAGCGCTGGGGCCGGTCACGCTGCCGGCACCCGGCATTGCCCGCCCCCGCGCCCCGGCGCAAAGTCCGCCCCCCCGAACCGGCGCCGGCTGCGCCGGGCTGGAGCCAGAACGAGGAGACCGCCGCATGTCATACCCGAACGTCAACCTCTACATCGACGGCAAGTGGCGCCCGGCCGAGGGCAACCGCACCCTGCCCGTGCTGAACCCCGCCACCGAGGAAGTGATCGGCACCGTCGCCCATGCTTCCAGGGGCGACCTCGACGAGGCGCTCGCCGCCGCCGAGAAGGGCTTCGCCGTCTGGAAGAAGGTCTCGGCCTTCGAGCGCTCGAAGCTGATGCGCAAGGCCGCCGACATCTTCCGCAGCCGCGCCGACGAGGTGGCGCGCCTGATGACGGCCGAGCAGGGCAAGCCGGTGATCGAGGCGAAGATGGAGGTGCTGGCCGGCGCCGACATCATCGACTGGTTCGCCGAGGAAGCCCGCCGCGCCTATGGCCGCGTCATCCCGGCCCGCGCCGAGGGCGTGTACCAGCTTGTCATCAAGGAGCCGGTCGGGCCCGTCGCCGCCTTCACCCCCTGGAACTTCCCGATCAACCAGGTCGTCCGCAAGCTCTCCGCCGCCGTCGCCACGGGCTGCTCGATCATCGTCAAGGCGCCGGAGGAGACCCCGGCCTCGCCGGCCGCGCTGATCCAGGCCTTCGTCGATGCCGGACTTCCCAATGGCGTCGTCGGCCTGGTCTATGGCGTGCCGGCCGAGATCAGCGAGTACCTCATCCCGCACCCCGTCATCCGCAAGGTGACCTTCACGGGCTCCACCCCCGTGGGCAAGCAGCTCTCCGCGCTGGCGGGGCTGCACATGAAGCGGGTGACGATGGAGCTTGGGGGGCATGCGCCGGCGATCGTCTTCGACGACGCCGATCTCGACCTCGCGGCGAAGACCCTGGCGGCGGCGAAGTTCCGCAATGCCGGCCAGGTCTGCGTCTCTCCCACCCGCTTCCTGGTGCAGGAGAAGCTCTACGCCCCCTTCGTCGAGAAGTTCGTCGCCGCCGCCAAGGCCGTGAAGGTCGGCAACGGCATGGAGGAGGGGGTGCAGATGGGCCCGCTCGCCCATGACCGGCGCATTCCCTGGGTGGAGGGGCTGATGGCGGATGCGCGGAGCCGCGGCGCCGAGGTGCATACCGGCGGCGAGCGCATCGGCAACAAGGGCTATTTCTACCAGCCCACCGTGCTGACCGGCGTGTCCAAGGACGCCCGCATGATGAACGAGGAGCCCTTCGGCCCCGTCGCCATGATCTCGTCCTTCAGCGACTTCGACGAGGTGGTGGAGGAGGCGAACCGCCTGCCCTATGGCCTGGCGGGATATGCCTTCACCCGCAGCGCCAAGACCGCGAACGCCATCGCGTCCAAGGTCGAGAGCGGGATGCTGACCATCAACCACTTGGGCCTGGCGCTGCCCGAGGTGCCCTTCGGCGGCGTGAAGGACAGCGGCTACGGCTCCGAGGGCGGGTCCGAGGCGATCGAAGCCTACCTGAACACGAAGTTCGTGTCGCAGGCCGGGCTGTGAGGGGCAGGGCGGGGGATTCCGTCCTACGCCCGTCCTACGGCACGGCTTCGATCCCGGCCGCGGCGAGGATGTCGCGGCCCTCGGCGCCGGAGAGGAAGGAGAACAGGGCCGCCGCACCCGGCGGCCCGTTCGGCAGCAGCGCCGCCGCATAGGCCGTGAAATTCTGGATCTCCGCCGGCAGCGGCCCGACGAAGCGCGCTGCCGGCACCAGCAGGATCTCCGTCGTCGGCGCCAGGCCGATCTCCCGCCCGCTGCCCTCGACGATGTGCTTCATCACCTCGGCGCCCGTCGCGTAGCGCACCGCCTTCGCACCCAGGCTGATGCCGAGCCGTTCGAACAGCCGCTCGAGGTAGAGACCCGTCGAGGCGCGGTTGAAGACCACGCGCTCCGCCTCCTCGATGGCGCGCCTGAAGGCCGCCGTGTCGCCGATCTCCAGCACCGGCGCGTCCTGGCGCACCGCGACGCCGACGCCGATGCGTCCGAGCGTCGCGCGCTCCCCCGCAAGCCGACCGGCGGTGGCGAGTTCGTTCACCAGGCCCACCGGCGCGATCAGCACGTCTGGCGTCTCCCCGCCGGCCAGGCGCTCGCGCAGCTGCGGTGCCGTGGCGAAGGCAAGCTGCACCGGCGCGCCGCCCGAGGCCGCGAAGCGCGCCAGCGCCGCCTTCATGCCGGGCTCCATCGCGCCGGCGGAGAGCACGCGCACGGGCGCCGACTGCGCCCGTGCGAGCGCGGGCAGCAAGGCGAGTCCGAGAAGCAGGCGACGGCGCATGGCGCGCAGGGTAGGGCAGATCGCCGGGCCGGGAAATCGCACCGGGACTTGGCGTTCGCGCGCCCGCGCGCCACCTCCGCGCCATGACCGTCCGCCGCAGCCTGCTCGCCCTCGCAGTTCTGCTCTCTGCCGCGCCCGCCGCGGCGCAGCACCGGGCCGTGACGGCGGAGGAGGAGGCCGGCGCGGCCTTGGTCGCGCGCCTGCGCGCCGGCGGCCTCGTGTTGTTCTTCCGCCACGCCGACACGATCGGCGAGCCCTGCGACCGCAGCTTCCGCATCGGCGACCGGGCCGGGCAGCGCAACATCTCCGCCGCGGGGCGCGCGCAGGCAGCGCGGATCGGGGAGCGGATCGTGGTGCTCGGCATCCCCGTTGCGCTGCCGGTGCTGGCGGGGCCGGTCTACCGCGCGCGGGACACTGCGGAGATCGCCTTCGGCGCGCAGCACGTCGAGGTGACCGACAGCCTGCTGGCCGACGACTATGCCGGCGGGCGCGTGGACTGGGTGGTGGCGGAGCACCGGCAGCTGATGGGCGCGCCGGTGCCGGCGGGCACGAACCGCGTGCTGGTCGGGCACCGGACGCCGGCGATCATGGTGCTGGGCGATCCGGTCGCGGGCCGTGCCCTGCCGGAAGGCGCGGCGCTGGTGCTGGAACCGCGGGAGGGCGGGCCGGCGCTGCTCGGCATCCTCGCCCTCGCGCCGATCGCGGGCGGCGGGTTCCACGGCTGCGGGTAGTCCGGGCTGGCAGCGCCGCCCTGCAACGCCTAGATGCCGCCCCGAAGGGCTGGGAGGGAATCATGATCCGGACGACGCGGCGCGGCGGCATGCTTGCCGGGCTGGGCCTCGCGCTGGGGGCGCGGGATGCCGGCGCCCAGGCCTGGCCGGACCGGCCTATCAAGCTGGTCGTGCCCTTCCCGCCGGGCGGGCCGGTCGATACCGGCGCGCGCCTGGTCGCGGCGGCGCTGGCGCCCAATCTCGGCCAGCAGGTGGTTGTGGAGAACCGCTCCGGCGCCGGCGGCGCGATCGCCATCGATTCCGTCGCCAAGGCGGCGCCGGACGGCACGACGGTGGCCTATGGCAGCACCGGCGCCATCGCCGTGAACGCGGCGATGATCCCGAACCTGCCCTACGACACGCTGCGCGACCTGCGCCCCGTCGCCATCGTGACCTCCACGGCCTCGGCGCTGGTGGTGAAGCCGGAGGGGCCGCGCGACCTCGCGGCGCTGGTCGCCGCGGCCAAGGCGCGGCCGGGCAAGCTGACCTTCGCCTCCACCGGCCCGGGTGGCACGCCGCATCTCGCGGCGGAACTGCTGAAGATGAAGACCGGCACGGACATCACCCATGTCGCCTATCGCGGCGCGGCGCCGGTGATCACCGCGCTGCTGGCCGGCGAGATCGACATGGCCTTCCTCGATGTGCCGGTGCTGCTGCCGCATATCCGGGAGGGCAAGTTCCGCGCGCTTTGCGTGACGGCGGAGCAGCGGTCGGCGGTGTTGCCCGACGTGCCGACGGTGGCCGAGGCCGGTGCGCCCGGCGTGATCGTCGAGGGCTGGAACGCGATGATGGTCCCGGCGGCGACGCCGACCGACCGCGTGGAGCGGCTGGCGGCGGGCGTGCGCCAGGTGCTGGCGCCGGGCAGCGAGACGCGCACGCGCTTCGAGGCGATGGGCCAGCGCGTGGTGGACATGGGGCCGGACCAGGCGGCGGCGTTCATCCGCGCCGAGATCGCCAAATGGGCCGAGGTGGTGAAGGCGGCGAACATCAAGCCGGATTGACGCCGGCAGACCCGGCATCGGATGACGCGCCAAACCAAGCCGGGTGCGTCATGGCCAACCAGCCGATCTGCTACATCTCCTATGCGTCGGCGCTGCCATCCGTCGGCGCCATCGCGCGCGTGCTCGAGGACCGGCGCGCCGTGCTGCCGGACGGCCTGGCCATCGACGCCGGGCAGACGCTGTCCCTGCGCACGCCCGCCACGGGCGTGTTCTTCATGATGATCGACGCGGCCTACCCGGTCTCCGACATTCCGGACGATCTCTGCCAGCGATCCGTCTGGCCGGAATGGCAGGCCGAGAGCCGCCGCTGGCGCAGCCATCTCATCGTGCTGGCGATGGGCGGCAGCGGTGATGCGGCGGCCCGCAAGGCCGCGGCCGCCGACCTGCTGCGCATCACCGCCGCGATCGCGGAGGGCACGCGGGCCAGCGCCGTCGCCTGGTCCGGTGCCTTGCTGTTCCAGCCCGCGCGCGACTTCGCCGCGGCCGTCGCGCGGTCCCCGTTGGCGCCGGAGGTGCTGGTCCGCGCCTGCTGGTACGGATCGGGCTGGGAGCGTGCGGGCATCCGCACCATGGGCCTCGCCGATTTCGACCTGCCGGAACTCGACCATCCGCCGACCGGGGAGGATGCGCAGGAGGTGGCGATGCGCGTCCTGAACCTCGCCGCCTACCTGCTCGCCCAGGGGATGGTGCTGCAGGACGGCGACACCATCGGCTACACCGCCACCGCCAGCATGCGCGTCCATCACGCGCATACGCCGGAGGGCGCGCTCTATCTCAGGCTCGAGCCCGTAGCGACCTGATCACTCCGGTTTCACGCCGGCGCGCTGGATCACCTCGCGCCAACGCGCCTGCTCGGCGCGGATGAAGGCGCCGAATTCCTCCGCGCTGTTGCCGACCGGGATCGCGCCCTGCTCGCGCAGGCGGCTCGCCGTCTCGGGCTCCCGCAGCGCCGTCGCGGCGGCGCGCTGCAGCGCGGCGAGCACCGCGGGCGGGGTGCGCGCCGGCGCCGCCAGGCCGTGCCAGTTGTCGGTCTTCACCCCGGGCAGCCCGGCCTCCGCCATGGTCGGCACATCGGGCAGCAGCGGGTAGCGTTCGTCGCTGCCGATGGCGAGCGCGCGCAGCGTGCCGGCGCGGAGATGCGGCAGCAGGATCGGCAGGTCGGCGAGGCCCATCTGCACCTCGCCCGCCAGCAGCGCCGTCGTCAGCGGCGCGCCGCCGCGATAGGGGATATGCGCGATATCGACGCCGGCGGCGAGCTTGATCAGCTCCCCCGCGAGATGCGGCATGCTGCCCGGCCCGGTGGAGGCGTAGTTGAGCTGCCCGGGCCGCCGCCGTGCCTCGGCCAGCATCTCGCCGAGCGTGCGCCAGGGCATCGATGCCGGCACCACCACGGGTTCGTGCACGATGACGGCGAGCGTCAGCGGCGCGAGGTCGCGCGCGACGTCGTAGGGCATGGAGGGCTGCAGCACCGGGGAGATGGCGAGGCCGCCCGCGCTGCCGAGCACGATGGTGTAGCCGTCGGGCGCCGCCTTCGCCGCCACGTCCACACCGGTGACGCCGCCGGCGCCGGGCCGCGCCTCCACCACTACGGTTTGGCCGAGCAGCCGCGTCATGGTCGGCACCATCATCCGGGCGACGATGTCGGAGGGCCCGCCGGTGGCGAAGGGCACGATCAGCCGCACCGGGCGGTTGGGGAAGGGGGCCTCCTGCGCCAGGGCCGGTCCCGCGAGCAGGGCCAGCAGCGCGGCGGCCAGCATGCCGAGCCTCATCGAACGTCCTCCTGGAGCCGGCGCCTTTCCCGGCGCGCCCTTGGCTGCGACACTCGCCCGACGCCAGCACCCGAGCAAGCCAGGTCCCACCCGATGCGCATCACCGCCGTCACCGGCCACATCGCCACCACGCCCTTCGACTACGGCAACCCCGCGGGTCCCGGGGGCAACCTGCATCTCCGCGCCATGGATACGCTGCTGGTGAAGGTCGAGACCGACGCCGGCATCACCGGCTGGGGGGAGGGCTTCGGCTTCACCCTGGTGCAGACCACGAAGGACGCGCTGGAGCGGCTGGTGGCCCCCGCCGTCATCGGCCAGGACCCGGCGGACATCGCGGGCCTGATGAAGGGCCTGTTCCGGCGCTTCCATAATTTCGGCCGCAACGGCGCGATGACCTTCGCGCTCTCGGGCCTCGACATCGCGCTCTGGGACATCGCGGCGCAGGCGGCGGGCAAGCCGCTGCACGCGCTGTTGGGCGGCGCGAAGCGGGCTGCGGTGCCGGCCTACGCGTCCCTGTTGCGCTACGGCGTGCCGGAACTGGTGCGGGCGAATGCCGCCAAGGCCACGGCGCGCGGCTACCGCCACATCAAGCTGCACGAGGTGGAGGTGCCCTGTATCGCGGCCGCGCGCGAAGGGATCGGCCATGACCGCATCCCCCTGATGCTCGACATCAACTGCCGCTGGGACAGCGTGGAGGAGGCGCTCGCCTTCGCGGATGCCGTCCGGCCGCTCGGCGTGCGCTGGATCGAGGAACCGGTCTGGCCGCCCGAGGATGCCCGCGCCATCGCCGCCGTCCGCGCCCGCTGCGGCCTGCCCATCGCCGCGGGCGAGAATTGCGGCACGGTCGAGGATTTCCGCCTGATGTTCGAGGCCGGGTCGGTCGATGTCGCCCAGCCCTCCATCACCAAGATCGGCGGGGTGACGGGCATGCTGGCGGTGCAGGCGCTGGCGGCGCAGCACGGCGTCGCGGTGGTACCGCACTGCCCCTATTTCGGCCCCGGCCTGCTGGCGACGCTGCACGTGCTGGCGGCGATGGACGTGGAGACGCCGCTCGAGGTCTATTTCGCGGACCTTCAACGCGCGCCCTATCCCGCGCTCGATCCCGTGGAGGGCATGGTCGCCGTGCCCGACGGGCCTGGCCTCGGGCTCGAGCCGGATCCGGCCTGCTTCGCTTCGTGAGCCTTCTCACCTACGCCCCCGCCATCGCGGCGGGGCTGCTGGCTGCCTTCGTCGGCTTCGCCTCCTCCTTTGCCGTGGTGCTGCAGGGCTTCGTCGCGGTCGGCGCCTCGCCCGCGCAGGCGGCGTCGGGGTTGATGGCGGTCTCGGTCGCCATGGGGCTCTGCGGCATGGCCCTGAGCCTGCGGACCCGCATGCCGATCAGCATCGCCTGGTCCACACCGGGCAGCGCGCTCCTGGCCGCCACGGCGGCGCCGGAGGGCGGCTTCGCCGTGGCGGTCGGCGCCTTCGTCGCATCCGGGGCGCTGATCGTGCTGGCGGGGCTCTGGAAGCCGCTCGGTCGCGCCGTCGCGGCCATCCCGCCGGCGCTGGCCAATGCGATGCTGGCGGGGGTGCTCCTGCCGCTCTGCCTCGCGCCGGTGCGGGCGGTGGCGGAGGTGCCCGCGCTGGCGTTGCCGGTGGTGCTGGCCTGGGCGGTGATGGCGCGCCTGAACCGCCTGCTGGCGGTGCCGGCGGCGGTGGTGGTCGCGGTCGGGCTGATCGCGGCGACGGTAACGCTGCCGCCCGGGTTGATCGCGGGCTCGATCATGCCGTCGCCGGTGCTGGTGATGCCGGAATTCGCGCCCGCCGCGCTGGTCGGCATCGCACTGCCGCTCTTCCTGGTGACCATGGCGTCGCAGAACATCCCGGGCATCGCCGTGTTGAACGCCAACGGCTACCGGCCGGATCCGGGACCGCTCTTCACCGCTACAGGGCTGTTCAGCCTCGCTGCCGCGCCCGTCGGATCGCATGCGGTCAACCTCGCCGCCATCACCGCGGCGATCTGCGCGGGGCCCGAGGCGCATCCCGATCCGGCGCGGCGCTGGCCGGCCGCGCTGGTCGCCGGCGCCGGCTACGTGGTGCTGGGCCTTGGTGCCGGCGCGGCGGCGGCCTTCGTCGCGGCGGCGCCGCCGGTGCTGATCCAGGCCGTGGCCGGCCTCGCGCTGCTCGGCGCCTTCGCCGGCGCGCTCATGGCCGCGGTGCAGGTGCCGCAGGAGCGGGAGGCAGCGGTGGTGTGCTTCCTGGTCGCCGGCGGTGGGCTGACGCTGTTCGGCATCGGCGGCGCCTTCTGGGGGCTGCTGGCGGGGCTGGCACTCAGGGCGCTGGCGCACTGGCGGCGGGGGTGACAGGCTTGCCCCCATGACCTTCTCCATCCTCGCCCGCTGCCCCGAGACCCGGATGCTCGGCATCGCCACCGCGACGCGGAGCTTCGCCGTCGGCGCCCGCGTCCCGCATGCCGCCGCGCGCCTCGGCGTCGTCGCCATCATGTCGCGCGCCGATGCGCGGCTCGGCCACTACGCGATGCGGCTGCTGGAGCAGGGCCACAAGGCGCAGCACGTGGTGGAGACGCTGGTCCGCAACGACCCGCATGCCGAGCACCGGCAACTGGCCGTGATCGACGATGATGGCGACATGGCGGCGCGCACCGGCGCGGCGAATACCGCCTGGGCCGGGCACGAGATCCATGACGGCTTCATCGTGCTCGGCAACGTGCTGCCCGGCGTGCAGACGCTGGACGGCATGCGCGCCCGCTTCCTGGCGACCGCCGGCATGCCCTTCGAGGAGCGGTTGCTGGAAGCGCTGGAGGCCGGGCGCGACGCCGGCGGGCAGGTCGGCGGCCAGGTCTCCGCCGCGCTGCTGGTGTACGACCAGGACAAGTTCGCCCGCATCGACCTGCGGGTCGACCAGCATGACGAACCGGTGGGCGAGCTGCGCCGCGTCTTCGAGGCCTATCGCCCCTACATCCCCTACTACGTGCAGCGCCAGCGCGACCCGCGGATCGCGCCCTGGCATGAATGGACGCCCTAACCCGCATCCGTCCCGCGGCAGAAGGCCAGCAGTGCCTGCGCACAGGCATCGGCCATCATCACCTGGATGGCGTGGTAGGGCGTCGGCAGGTGATGGATGCGGATATGCGGGATGCCTGCGCGCAGCCGCGACTCGTGCGGGCCGGTGACCAGGCCCTGGTCCGGGTAGAGGCCGAGGACGGGCAGGGTCACCCGGTCGAGCACCGGCGCGGCGTCGAGCGTCTCGCAGAACCGGGCGATGGCTATCATCGCCGCGACGTCGGCCTTGCCCGACTCCTCGGCGTACCAGGCGACCAGTGCCGGATCCGCATCGGGTGGGAAGCGTGTCGCCGCGCCCACCCGCTCCGCCCAGCCGCGGCTGCCGAGGGTCTGCAACGCCTCGATCCAGGACGGCAGGCCGCAGGCGAAGGCGCGCCGGGTCGGCTCCGGGAAGGACAGGGGGGAGGAGAGCAGGGTCAGGCTGCGGAACCGCCCCGGATGCCGGGCGGCGAAGAGCAGCGCCATGATGCCGGACAGCGACTCGCCGACGTAGTGCACCGGCCCGGCATCGCCGACGTGGCGGGTGATGGCATCCACATCCGCCAGCAGCGCCTCCACCGTCATCTCCCGGTCCGGGTCGGCGAGGCGCGGGCTGTCGCCGAAGCCGCGCAGATCCGGCCGGATGACGCGGTAGTGCCGCGAGAGATGCGGCACCCAGGCCTGGAAGAAGCGATGGCTGCGCGCATAGCCGTGCTGCAGCACGACCCAGGGGACGTCGTGGCGCCAGGGATCGGTATGGTCGTCGACCACGTAGTGCAGGGCCGGTGCGCCCGGCCTTTCCAGGAAAGGCATCAGTCGGCCCGGATATTGGCGGCCTTGGCGATGCGCTCCCACTTGGCGCTTTCCTGCCGCACATAGTCGGCGAACGCGGCCTCGGTGGTCCAGACCGCCTCGGCGCCCTGGCGGGCGAGGCCGTCCTTCACGGATGCGGCCTCCGACGCCTCCTTCAGCGCGGCCGACATGCGGGCCTGGATCTCGGCCGGCAGGCGCGGCGGGCCGACCATGCAGTACCAGTTGTCGGCGACGACGCCTGGGTAGCCGAGTTCCGCGGTGGTCGGCAGGTCCGGCAGCACGGCGCTGCGCTTCACGCTGGCCATGGCCAGCGGCACCAGCGTGCCGCCCTGGATCTGCGACAGCACCACCGGGACATCGGCGAAGAGCAGCTGGATCTGGCCGCTGACGAGGTCCGTCACCGCCGGGGCCGCGCCGCGATAGGGCACGACGACGATGTCGGAGCGGGTCTGGGCGACGAAGAGTTCCGCTGCCAGGTGGCTGATGCCGGCCGCGCCCGCGGTGCCGATGTTCAACTTGTTAGGCTCGCGCTTGGCGAGCGCCAGCAGCTCGGGGAAGGTCCGCACGCCGAGCTTCGGGCTGGCGACCAGCGCCTCCGGCACGCGGCAGACGATGCTGAGGAGGCCCACCTCCTCCGGCACCTTGTAGGAGACGGTGGTGACGTGCGGCGAGATGACCAGCGACCCGCCATTGGTGCAGGCGAAGGTGTAGCCATCGGGCTGGGCCTTCACTGCGGCATCGGTGCCGACGAGGCCGCCGGCGCCGGCGCGGTTCTCGATCACCACGGATTGGCCGAGGATGCGCTGCAACTCGGGCTGGTAGAGACGGGCGATGATGTCGTTCGGGCCACCGGGCGGGAAGGGAACGATGATGCGCACCGGGCGCTGCGGCCAGGCCTGGGCGTTGCCCGCACGCGGCGCGGCGAGGGCGAGGGTGCTGGCGGCCAGAAGGCCGCGGCGGCGCAGGGTCATGGGTTTCCTCCGGTTGGCGGCATGGTGACGCGCGCACCGGGGTGCGGCAAACCATCCTCTGTGGGGAGG
>JAIYAI010000245.1 GCA_027489135.1 Acetobacteraceae bacterium | reverse complement strand
TTCTGGAACTTCGTCTCCTCCTCGCGCGAGCGGATCGAGCAGGCGAAGCAGGACTGGAAGGCGATGCGCTTCGGAACGGTGCCGGGTGACGACAGCGAGTTCATCCCGCTGCCTGAGGAGCGGGTGCGGGCGGGGACGCGGTAAGGAACTGGGGGGAAGGGAGAGAACTCCCTTCCCCCCAGACCCCCACAACCCTCCTTTTTCTATTCCTTTTCGCGCGTGCCGGCAGCACCGGCCGGGGTCATGTCCCCCGCCCGTGCCTACGGCGCTCGAACTGACAAAAAAAGGATGGAGGGGAGGTGTCGGAGGGGAGGAAGTTCTCTTCCTCCCCTCCGACAATTACTCCGCGGCGAGGGCCGTATACCCGTCTTCGTCATCCCGTGCCGCGAGCCGCCCATCCCGCGTACCAGGATCGCCGAAGCCACCGCCACCGCCCAGCACCATCGTGACCACGTCGCCGCGGCGCAGGTCCATGCTGTCCTTCGACCGCAGGTCGATGCGCTGGTTCCCCCGCATCACCTCGCAGCCGCCGGTGGCACCCGCGGCACCGCCAAACAGCCCCGCCGCCGGCCGCCGGAATCGATCGGAGTAGAGCGCCAGCTTCGTGCCGTCCTTCAGGATCTCGTAGCGCCGGATGAAGCCCAGCCCCCCGCGGTGCTTTCCTGCTCCACCCGAGCCTGGCCGCAGCGCGTAGTCCGTGATGCGGAAGAAGGAGAAGTCCTGGTCCAGCGCCTCCGCCGGCGTGTTCGAGCAATTGGAGAGCGGGTTGTCGATCCCGTCCGCGCCGTCCGATCCCGCCGTCGCGCCGAAGCCGCCGCCCATGATTTCCAGGTACACGCTCCACCCCGCCTCCCCGAGATGGGAGAGGCAGAAGGCCGTGGTGGTGTCGAAGCCCGGCGCGATCACCTGCTCCGGCACCACATGGGCCAGCGCCTGCATCACCGAATCCCAGGCGCGGGAGCAGGAGAGCATACGCGCCCGAACCGGTGCGGGATGGTGCGGGTTCAGCAGGCAGCCCTTGGGCGCGGTCACGGTGATCGGCCGCATCGCGCCGTCGTTGAAGGGAATGTCCGGGCTGGTCAGCGCCGCCTTCAGCGCGGAGACGGAGGCGGAGATGGTGCTGGCGAAGGGCGCGTTCAGGTTGCGCCCGACCTGCCTGTGCGTGCCCGTGAAGTCGACCGAGACGGTATCGCCGGCAACGGTGACGGTGGTGCGCACCACCACGGGCGTCTCGCCCTCCCCGTCATCGTCCAGCGCCTCCTCGCCCTTGTAGACGCCGTCGGGCACGGCGCGGATGGCGGCGCGCATGCGGGTCTCGGAATAGTCCTGCAGCGCGGCCATCGCGGCCTGCACCTTCTCCACCCCGTAGCGCTCGGCGAGTTCCTGCACGCGCATCACGCCGACCGCATTGGCCGCCATCTGTGCGTCGAAATCGCCCATGGTCTGGTGCGGCACGCGGACATTGGCGGCGATCAGCCGCTTGAAGCCGCCGCCGTGCCAGTCCGTCTTCATGTTGATCTTCATCGGCGGGATGATCAGCCCCTCCGCATAGACATCCGCCGCCGCCGGATTCAGCCCCGGCGCGCCGCCGCCGAGATCGAGGTGATGCGCGACGGAGGCCGCGTAGCCGATGATCTTCCCGCCCACCCAGATCGGGTGGAAAATGAAGACGTCCTGCAGGTGCTGCCCGCCCGAATAGGGGTCGTTGATCAGCAGCACGTCGTCCGGCCCCAGCGTCTCCGGCGGGTACATCGCCGTGCAGGGCTTGAAGATGTAGCCGATGGTGCCGAGTTGCATCGGGATCAGCTCCGCCTGCGCCACCGTCGCACCGTTCGCGTCGAGCAGCGCGGCGGAGCCGTCCCGCGCCTCCCGCAGCACGGTCGAGTAGGCGGAGCGGATGAGCTTCGCGCCCATCTCGCGCGCGGCGGCGATCAGCGACTGGCTGAGCACCGCATAGTCGACGGGGTCGAGGCGCATGTCAGGCCCTCCGCGCGATGATGATGTTGCCGGATGCATCCCGGGTCGCCTGCCAGGTCGGCGGCACCCAGGTGGAGGAGGAATAGCCCTCGATCATGGCCGGGCCGGGGATGCTGTCGCCCGGCGCCAGGGTCGCCGCATCCACCAACCGTGCGGCGACGGTGCTGCCATCGGCCAGGCGCACGGGTGCATCAGGGGCACGGGCCACAGCGGCGGCACGCTCCCGCACCTCCGGCAGCTTCTCCAGGCGCCGCCGCGCGGTGAAGCGGAGCGACACGATCTCCGCCTTCCGCCCCGGCTCCCCGCCATGCAGGTAGACGCGGCGATGCGCCTCGGTGAACCGGGCGGCGAGGTCCTCGGTGGTGAGCGCCGGCAGCGCCGCGGCCTCGATCGGCACGGGGATCTCGAAGGCCTGGCCGAGGAAGCGCATGTCCGCCTCCAGCGCGAAATCGAGATCGCCCTCCAGGCCCAGCGCGCGGAACTCCTCCGTCGCCGCCTTCTGCATCTCGGCATGCGCGGCGCGCAGCGCGGCCGGCGCGTGCTGGTCCAGCGGCATGCGGTGCGTCCGCCCCTGCACCTTCATCGTATCGGCCGACAGCAGGCCGAGCGCGGAGATCACGCCCGGATTGGGCGGCACCAGGATCTCCCGCACGCCGAGTTCCTCGGCGATCTCGGCCGCCAGTAGCGGGCCGGCGCCGCCGAAGGGCACCAGCGCGTAGTCGCGCGGATCGCGGCCGCGCTCGGTCGAGACGAGCTGGATGGCGCGCACGATGTTGGCGACCGCCAGGCGAATGGCCGCCGCCGCCGCGCCGCGGACATCGGTGCCAAGCTGCCTTGCGACATCCTCGAAGGCACGATGCGCGGCATCGGCATCGAGCGTCATGGCGCCGCCGAGGAAGCTTTCCGGCCGGATCGTGCCGCGCACCACATGCGCATCCGTCACCGTGGGCTGGGTGCCGCCCTTGCCGTAGCAGGCGGGCCCGGGCTCGGCGCCGGCGCTGCGCGGGCCGACGCGCAGCATGCCGCCCTCGTCCATCCAGACGAGCGAGCCACCGCCGGCGCCGACCGAGACGATGTCGAGCACCGGCGTGCGCACCGGCAGGCCGTCGACCTCCGTCTCCGCCGCCAGGGCCGGCTCGCCGCCCCGCACCAGGGAGACGTCGGTGGAGGTGCCGCCCATGTCGAAGGTGATCAGGTCGCCGCGACCGCTGCGCTGCGCCTGGCGGATGGCGCCGACCACGCCGGCGGCGGGGCCGCTGAACAGCGCGGTGATGGCGTTGCGCCGCATCGCCACGGCGGGCAGCGAGCCGCCATTGGACTGCATGACGCTGAAGCGGCCCTCGAAGCCGCGGGAGGCGAGCGTCGCCTCGAAGCGGTCGAGATAGCCGTCGATCACGGGCTGCACATAGGCCGAGAGGGCGGTGGTCGAGGCACGCTCGAACTCCCGGAACTCCGGCGCCACGGCATGGCTGGCGGCGATGCGCACGCCGGGCAGGGCCTCGGCGATCATCGCGGAGAGGCGCGCCTCATGCGCCGCGGAGGCATAGGCGGAGAGGAGGCAGACGGCGATCGCGTCGTAGCCACCCTCGACCAGGCGCGGGATCAGGTCGCGCGTGACGGCGGCCTCGTCCAGCGCGGCGACGACGGTGCCCTGTGCATCGATGCGCTCCGGCACCTCGAAGCAGTCGGCGCGGCGGACCGGCGGCGCGGGCTTGGCGTAGCGCAGGTCGTAGATGCTGCGCCGGTCGTGGCGCTGCAGGAAGAGGATATCGCGGAAGCCCTGCGTGGTGACGAAGGCGATGCGCGCGCCACGGCGTTCCAGGATGGCATTGGTCGCGACGGTCGAGCCATGCACCAGGTCCGTCACGGCGGAGGCCGGGATACCCCCCGCCTCGAGCGCCGCCAGCGCGCCGATATCGGGCGATTTCGGCGTGCTCGGCACCTTGGTGACGGTGACGGCGCCGTCATCGCCGATGGCGACCAGGTCGGTGAAGGTTCCGCCGACTTCGATCCCGACCCGCATCCACTTTCCCCCGCTTACGGGAGGCAGGCTAACACCCCCTCAATCCTCGTCCAGCAGGCTCGCCAGCTTCATGGCGACGCCCTTCGACCCCTCGACCTTCAGCTTGCCCGTGGTGAAGGCGAGCATCGGGCTGAGCCGCCCCCCGATCAGCTTGGCCAGGTTGTCGGAGGAAAGGCTGAGCACCGTATCCGCCTCCTCCGTCCCCGTGGCGGCCTCGACCGAGGCCTGGCCGCCGGTACCGTCGAGCAGGATCGATTCCTCGGTATCCGTCAGGTCGAAGCGGATCCGGTAGCCCAGGCTGCGCAGCCCCGGCCCCTTGGCGCGCATCTGGCCGATCAGCGTCTCGGTATCGGGCATGGCAGCGTTTCCTTTCGCACAGAATGACCCTTGCGGGATATGGTTGACGTTAACGTCACTCTCGTGTTTATCATGCCGCGGTCACGGCGCCCAGCCCCGGCAAGGGGCGGGCAAGAACAGGACGGGAAGGCCATGGACGGAATGAC
The DNA here is from genome assembly GCA_027489135.1 of Acetobacteraceae bacterium. Classification (GTDB taxonomy): domain Bacteria; phylum Pseudomonadota; class Alphaproteobacteria; order Acetobacterales; family Acetobacteraceae; genus JAIEOP01. Next base: position 16,157 of record JAIYAI010000245.1, on the reverse strand, counting down.
GGACGGCACGCACCCCTGGCTGCGCGCCTACCCCAAGGGGGTGGACTGGAACCTCAGCCTGCCGGCGGGGGAGACGCTGGTCAGCCTGTTCGACGAGTCCGTCGCGCGCTTCGCCGCCAAGCCCGCCATGGACTTCATGGGCCGCCGCTGGACCTATGCCGAACTCGGCGAGGCCGTGGCGCGTGCCGCGGAGGGCTTCCAGCGCCTCGGCGTGGTGAAGGACACGCGTGTCGGGCTCTGCCTGCCGAACAGCCCCTATGCCGTCGTCGCCTATTACGGCGTGCTGAAGGCGGGCGGCATCGTGGTGAATTTCTCGCCGCTCTATGTGGCGGAGGAGCTGCTGACGCAGGCCCGCGATTCCGGCGCGGAGATCATGGTAACGGTCGACCTCGACCCGCTGCTGCCGCGGGTGCTGTCGCTGCTCGACGCACCGGAGTCGCCGGTGCGGAAGGTGGTGGCCTGCAGCTTCGCCGCCGCCCTGCCCTGGATGAAGGGCACGCTGTTCAGCCTGATCAAGCGCCGCAGCGTGGTGCCGCTGCCGGCCGGCGATGCCCGCGTCTCCGACTTCAAGACGCTGGTCGCCGCGCCGCCCATCGCTGCGCCCGTCACGCTGACGCCCGCCGACATCGCCGTGCTGCAATACACCGGCGGCACCACCGGCGTGCCGAAGGGCGTGATGCTGACGCATGGCAACCTGACCGCGAACCTGCGGCAGATGCATGCATGGTTCACCACCTGCCGTCATGGCGAGGAGCGGATGCTGGCTGTCATCCCCTTCTTCCACGTCTTCGCCATGACCGTCGCCCTGAACAGCGCGCTCGCCATGGGCGCCGAGATCATCATGCTGCCGCGCTACGAATGGAAGATGCTGCACGCGACGCTGCGCCGCACGAAGCCGACCGTCTTCCCCGGCGTGCCGACCCTGTTCAAGGCCTGCATCGACAACGGCGCGACGAAGGAGGATCTCGCCAGCGTCCGCGCCTGCATCTCCGGCGGCGCGCCGCTGCCGCTGGCCGTGAAGCAGGAGTTCGAGGCGCTGTCCGGCAGCACCATGGTGGAAGGCTACGGCCTGACCGAGGCGAGCCCGGTCTGCTACTCCAACCCCTTCGAGGGCGAGAACCGCGCCGGCACGATCGGCTTGCCCCTGCCCGGCATCCGCGCCGAGATCCGCGACCTCGAGACCCGCAGCAAGGCGGTGCCCATCGGCGAGCGGGGCGAGTTGTGCCTCGCCGGGCCCAACGTGATGGCGGGCTACTGGAACCGGCCGGAGGAGACGGCGGAGGTGCTCGGCGCCGACGGCTTCCTGCACACCGGCGATGTCGGGATCATGGACGCCGAGGGCTATGTCACGCTGGTCGACCGCATCAAGGACCTGATCCTGGTCTCCGGCTTCAACGTCTATCCCCGCGTGGTGGAGGAGGCGCTGTACCGCCACCCCGCCGTCGGCGGCGCGACCGTCGTCGCCATGGCCGACCCCTATCGCGGCGAGGCGCCGGCCGCCTTCGTGGAAGCGAAGCCCGGCATGCGCGTGACCGTCGATGAGCTGCGTGAATTCCTGAAGGACAAGCTCAACGCCGTCGAAATGCCCCGCCACATCGAGGTGCGGGCGAGCCTGCCGCGCACCGCGGTCGGCAAGCTCTCGAAGAAGGAGCTGAAGGAGGAGCTGCGGGCCGCGCCGCCTCGGGTTGCCGCATGACCGAGGCGCCGCAGGAGTTCTTCACCGTCAACCAGCTCGCCGAGGCGCTCGGCATCACGCCGCGGGCGATCCGCTTCTACGAGACGAAGGGGCTGCTCGCGCCGCGCCGCGTCGGCACGATGCGGGTCTTCACCCGACGGGACCGGGCGCGGCTGCAGCTGATCCTGCGCGGGATCCGGCTCGGCTTCTCGCTGGCGGAGGTGGCGGAGTACCTCGACCTCTACGACGCCGATCCCACCAAGACGGAGCAGATGCGCCTGCTGCGGGACAAGGTCACCGATCGCATCGCCGCGCTGGAGGCGCAGCGGCGTGACCTCGACCAGACCCTCGCCGAACTCCGCAACATCGCAGCGCAAGCCGATGCCGCCCTCGTCGACGAACCCCGGCGCCCCGCGCGCCGCAGTGCCTGACAAGAAGGACAACGCCAGAATGACCGACATCGTCATCGCGGCCTATCGCCGCAGCCCCTTCCACTTCGCCCACAAGGGCGACCTGGTGAAGCTCCGCCCCGACGAGATGACCGCGCAGGTCGTGAAGGCGCTGCTGGCCGATACCGGCCTCGACCCCGCCACCATCGAGGATATCGTCGTCGGCTGCGCCTTCCCCGAGGGCGAGCAGGGGCTGAACGTGGCGAAGCTGATCGCCTTCATCGCCGGCCTGCCGGAGAGCGTGGCGGGCGCCACCGTGAACCGCTTCTGCGGCTCCTCCATGCAGTCCGTGCACCAGGCCGCCGGCGCGATCCGCATGGGCGCGGGCGAGGCCTTCCTCTGTGCCGGTGTCGAGAGCATGTCCCGCGTGCCGATGATGGGCTTCAACCCGATGCCGCATCCGGGCTTGGTGAAGGAGTATCCGCAGGCGCTGATCGGCATGGGCGAGACCGCCGAGAACGTCGCCCGCCGCTACCAGGTGACCCGCGCCGACCAGGAGGCCTTCGCCGTCCGCAGCCACCAGAAGGCGGCCGCGGCGCAGGCGGGGGGGAAGCTGAAGGACGAGATCGTCCCGGTCAGCGTCAACGGCAAGACGGTGGCGCAGGATGGCTGCATCCGTGCCGATGCCTCGGCCGAGGGGCTGGCGGGCCTCAAGCCCGCCTTCCGCGCCGACGGCACGGTGACGGCCGGCACCTCCTCCCCGCTCACCGATGGCGCGACGGCGGTGCTGGTCTGCACGGCGGAGTTCGCCGCACGGCATGGGCTGAAGCCGCTGGCCAAGGTGAAGTCCATCGCGGTCGCCGGCTGCGCGCCGGAGATCATGGGCATGGGCCCGGTGGAGGCGACGAAGAAGGCGCTCGCACGCGCCGGCATCACGACGAAGGATCTCGACGTGGTGGAGCTGAACGAGGCCTTCGCCAGCCAGGCCCTGGCCTGCATGCGCGAGCTCGGCATCGACGAGGCGAAGGTGAACCTCGATGGCGGTGCCATCGCGCTGGGCCATCCGCTGGGTGCGACGGGTGCGCGCATCACCGGCAAGGCGGCGGCGGTGCTGCAGCGCGAGGGCGGGCGCTATGCGCTGGCGACCCAGTGCATCGGCGGCGGCCAGGGCATCGCCACGGTGCTGGAGGCGGTCTGATGAGCGCGACCCAGAACGGCGCGTCTGATCGGCGGAAGGCCGAAGGGCCTGGCGCCGTGAAGCAGCCGCGCGGCGCCGAAGGCGCCATCAAGAAGGTCGGCGTCATCGGCGCCGGCGTGATGGGCGCCGGCATCGCCGCCCATTGCGCCAATGCCGGCGTGCCGGTGGTGCTGCTGGACATCGTGCCGGGCGGTGCGGAGCGCGCGGTGCAGACCATGCTGCGCGCCGACCCGGCCCCCTTCATGCAGCGCAGCGCGGCACGGCTGGTCACGCCCGGCAACCTCGAGACCGATCTCGCCCTGCTGGCCGATTGCGACTGGATCTGCGAGGCGATCGTCGAGCGGCTGGATGCCAAGCAGGCGCTCTACGCGAAGCTGGAGGCGGTGCGGAAGCGGGGCTCCATCGTCTCCTCCAACACCTCGACCATCCCGCTCGGCGCGCTGGTCGGCGGCGCCGGAGAGGGCTTCGCGCGCGACTTCCTGATCACCCATTTCTTCAACCCGCCGCGCTACATGCGGCTGCTGGAAGTCGTGCAGGGCCCGCAGACCCGCGCCGATGCCGTCGCTGCCATCACGGCGTTCGCCGACCGCTCGCTCGGCAAGACGGTGATTCCCTGCAAGGATAGGCCCGGCTTCATCGCCAACCGCATCGGCGGGCAGTGGATGCAGTCCGCCATCAACAACGCCTTCGCGATGGGCCTGACCATCGAGGAAGCCGATGCGCTGATGTCGCGCCCGATCGGCGTGCCGAAGACCGGCGTCTTCGGGCTGCTCGACCTGGTCGGCATCGACCTGATGACGCATGTCGCGGCCAGCATGAAGGCGACGCTGCCGGCCGATGACGCCTATGTGCTGGGCCTGCGCGAGCACCCGCTGATCATGCGGCTGATCAAGGAAGGGCGCACCGGCCGCAAGGGCGGCAAGGGTGGCTTCTACACGCGGAGCCGCGACGCATCCGGCGCCAGCGTGAAGTACGCCATCGACCTCGCCACCGGCGAGGACCGGCCGGAGAAGAAGGCGCGGCTGGAAAGCCTGGAGCAGCGGGATCTGCGGAAGCTGGCGGAGCATCCGGATCGCGGCGGGCAGTACATGCGCGCCGTGCTGCTCGACCTGCTGTCCTACGCCGCGGCGCTGGTGCCGGAGATCGCGGACAGCGTGGCCGATGTCGATGCCGCCATGCGCCTTGGGTACAATTGGAAGTGGGGTCCCTTCGAGCTGATCGACAAGGTCGGCGCCGCCTGGCTGGCCGAGGCGCTGCGCGCGGATGGCCGACCCCTACCACCGCTGCTGGCGCAGATCGGCGCGGGCAGCTTCTACCGCACCGAAGCGGGCGTGCTGGAATACTACGGTACGGACGGCGCCTACCGCCCCGTCCCACGCGCGCCCGGCGTGCTGCTGCTGTCGGACATCAAGCGCCGCAGCCAGCCGATCGCGAAGAACAGCGGCGCCAGCCTCTGGGATGTCGGCGACGGCGTGGTGTGCCTCGAATTCCACAGCAAGATGAACGCGCTCGACCCCGACATCCTGGCGATGATCGGCAAGGCCATCGCCATGGGGAAGAAGGGCGCCTTCAAGGCGCTGGTCATCCACAACGAGGGCGAGAACTTCTCGGTCGGCGCCAATATCGGCCTGGCACTCTTCGCCGCCAATATCGCCGCCTGGGGCGAGATCGAGGGCATGATCGAGCAGGGGCAGAAGGCCATGGCCGCCCTGCGCGCCGCGCCCTTCCCCGTGGTCGGCGCGCCGTCGGGCATGGCGCTCGGCGGCGGCTGCGAGGTGCTGCTGCATTGCGCGGCGGTGCAGGCGCATGCGGAGACCTATATCGGCCTGGTCGAGGTCGGCGTCGGCCTGATCCCGGGCTGGGGCGGGTGCACCACCATGCTGCGCCGCTGGGCGGAAAATCCGCGCGCGCCGAAGGGCCCGATGCCGCCCGTCGCGAAGGCCTTCGAGATGATCTCGACGGCGCAGGTGGCGAAATCGGCCTTTGAGGCGAAGGAGATGCTGATCCTGCGCGCGACGGACGGCATCACCATGAACCGCGACCGGCTGCTGGCCGACGCGAAGGCTCGCGCACTGGCGATGGTGGAAGGCTACGCCGCGCCGGAGGCCGCGAAGCCGCTGCGCCTGCCCGGCGCGACCGGCCGCGCCGCGCTGTCCATGGCGGTGCAGCAGCAGGTGCTGATGGGCCGCGCCACGCCGCATGACGTGGTGGTCTGCGAGCACCTGGCGAACACGCTGACCGGCGGGAAGAAGGACCACACGGACGAGATCACCGACGACGAGGTGATGGAGCTCGAACGGCAGTCCTTCATGGCCCTGCTGAAGACCCCCGGAACCCTCGCCCGCGTCGAGCACATGCTCGAGACCGGGCGGCCGCTCCGGAACTGAACACCAGGGAGGGGGCAGCCGCCACCTCCACGCAACCAATAGCCACCCCCACCCCAGCCCTCCCCCGCCAGCGGGGGAGGGAGGAGATGCACAGATGGCCGCCTACAATGCCCCGCTGCGCGACATGCGCTTCGTGCTGAACGAGTTCATGGACCCCGCCCGCCTGCGCGCCCTGCCGGGCTGCGAGGAGATGACGCCGGATCTCGTCGACCCGATCCTCGAGGAGGCGAACAAGCTCTGCTCCGAGGTGCTGTTCCCGATCAACCGCTCCGGCGACGAGGAGGGCTGCACCATCGAGAACGGCGTGGTCCGCACGCCGAAGGGGTTCAAGCAGGCCTACGACCTCTACCGCGACGGCGGCTGGAACGGCCTGACCGCCGACCCCGACTATGGCGGCCAGGGCCTGCCCCGGGCCGTGGCGCTGCTGTTCGAGGAGATGATGTGCTCCGCGAACCTCGCCTTCGGGATGTATCCGGGCCTGACGCATGGCGCGATCGCCGCCATCAGCAAGCACGGTACGCCGGAGCAGAAGGCGACCTACCTGCACAAGATGGTCAGCGGCGAATGGACCGGCACCATGTGCCTGACCGAGCCGCATTGCGGCACGGATCTCGGCCTGATCCGCAGCCGCGCCGTGCCCGCCGGCGACGGCAGCTACCGCATCACCGGCAGCAAGATCTTCATCTCGGCCGGCGAGCACGACCTGGCCGACAACATCATCCACCTGGTGCTGGCCAAGCTGCCGGATGCGCCGAAGGGCACGCGCGGCATCAGCCTGTTCCTGGTGCCCAAGTTCCTGCCGAAGCCGGACGGCACGCCGGGCATGCGCAACGGCGCGATGTGCACCGCGCTCGAGCACAAGATGGGCATCAAGGCGAGCGCCACCTGCGCGATGAGCTTCGAGGACGCGGTGGGCTGGATGGTGGGAGAGCCGCATCGCGGCCTCGCTGCCATGTTCACCATGATGAACGAGGCGCGGCTCGGCGTCGGCATCCAGGGCCTCGGCCTCGCCGAGGTCAGCTACCAGAACGCGGTCGCCTATGCGAAGGACCGGCTGCAGGGCCGCGCCATCGACGGCACGAAGCACCCGGACAAGCCCGCCGACCCGATCATCGTCCACCCCGATGTGCGGCGGATGCTGCTGACCATGCGCGCGCAGATCGAAGGCTGCCGGGCGCTGGCCATGTGGACGGCGCTGGAGCAGGACGTGGCGCACCGCCACCCCGACGCGGCGGAGCGCGAGGCGGCGGACGACTTCGTCCAGCTCATCACCCCGATCGTGAAGGCCTACCTCACCGATGTGGGCTGGGACGCCACGGCGCTCGGCATGCAGGTGCTGGGCGGGCACGGCTACATCCGCGAATGGGGGATGGAGCAGTATGTCCGCGACGCCCGCATCGCGCAGATCTACGAGGGCACCAACGGCATCCAGGCGCTGGACCTGGTGGGGCGCAAGATGGGCGCGCATGCGGGGCGCTACCTCCGCCGCTTCTTCCACCCCGTGCTCTCCTACATCGAGGCGAAGTCGGAGGACGAGGCGCTGGCGGAGGAGTTCATCCTGCCGCTGTCGAAGGCCTTCGGCCGGCTGCAGTCCTGCACGGCGGAGGTCGCGCGCCGCGGCATGGGTGACCCCTTCGAGGCCGGCGCCGCGGCATCCGACTACCTCCGCCTCTTCGGCATCACCGCGCTGGGGTACTGCTGGGCGCGGATGGCGGAGATCGCGCTGCAGAAGCAGGACGGCGAGGAGGCGGCCTTCTACAAGGCGAAGCTCGCCACCGCGCGCTTCTTCATGCAGCGCATCCTGCCGCAGACCGGCAGCCTGGCCTCGCAGATCATGGCCGGCGGCAAGGTGCTGAAGGAGATGGAAGAGGCCGCCTTCTGACGATCGGCGCATGACGCGCTGACGCACGTCATCCTCAGACGCCGGCGCCCGCGCCCGCGGGCTTGGCTGCGCGGCACCTGCCGCGGCGCCCGTTCGGGCGCTCGGCCGGCTCCGCCGGCCGCATGCCGGCACGGCTTGAGCGTGATCAGAGGTTCCGCTTGCGGCCCCGACCGCCGGGCGGGCAGGATGGTCCCACGGGCGACAGAGACCCGATGGGAGGATACCATGCTCACCCGGCGCGCCGCGCTCGCGGCATCCCTCGTGGTCCCGGCCCTGGCGCGGCCGCGCCCCGGCCTCGCGGCTGACACCACCGGCATCACGCCGACCGAGATCAAGGTCGGCAATACCGCGCCCTACAGTGGCCCGGCCTCGGCCTACGGCACAATCGCGCGCAGCCAGGCCGCCTACTTCCGCATGATCAACGACCAGGGCGGCGTCGCCGGCCGGAAGATCAACTTCATCACCTATGACGACGGCTACAGCCCGCCGAAGGCGGTGGAGCAGACGCGCCGCCTGGTCGAGCAGGACCGCGTCGCCTGCCTGTTCCAGCAGCTCGGCACGGCGTCGAACAGCGCCATCGTGCGCTACGTCAACCAGCGCAAGGTGCCGCACCTCTTCGTCGGCACCGGCGCGGACAAGTGGGGCAACTACCAGGACACGCCCTGGACGATCGGCTGGCAGCCCAGCTACCGGATCGAGACGCACATCTACATGAAGCAGATCCTGGCGGAGCGGCCGAACGCGAAGATCGCGCTGCTCTACCAGAACGATGATTTCGGTAAGGACTACCTGATCGGCATGCGCGACGTGCTGAAGGACCGCTTCGACAGCATGGTCCGCGCCGTGTCGCACGAGGTGACCGATGCCACCGTGGACAGCCAGATCCTGACCCTGCAGGCGAGCGGCGCCGAGGTGCTGCTGACGGCGACGACGCCGAAATTCGCGGCGCAGACGATCCGGCGGGTGCACGACATCGGCTGGCGGCCGGTGCACTACCTCTCGAACGTCTCGATCTCGGCGGGCACGGTGATGAACCCGGCGGGGGCGGAGAAGGGGATCGGCATCATCACCTCCGCCTACCTGAAGGATCCGACCGACCCGTCATGGCGGGAGGATCGCGGCATGCAGGACTGGCGCGCCTTCATGGCCCGCTGGTTCCCGGATGGCGACCTGACGGATGCCTCCAACATCTACGGGGTCGGCGCGGCGATGACCCTGGTGCAGGTGCTGAAGCAGTGCGGCGCCGACCTCTCGCGCGAGAGCCTGATGCGCGAGGCGGCAAACCTGAAGGACCTCGAGGTTTCGATGCTGCTGCCGGGCGTGAAGGTCAGCTCCAGCCCGACCAATTTCCGCCCGATCCGGCAGATGCAGCTGCAGCGCTGGACCGGCACGACCTGGCAGCGCTTCGGCGACGTGCTGGAAGGCGGCGCCATCACATGACGACCATATCACGCCGCGGGCTGCTGGCGGCGCCCGCGCTGCTTCTCGCGCCGGGGGCCCGGGCGCAGGATGCGGCGGCGATCATCGCCGCCGCGGACCGGACGCCCGCCGACCGCACCAACGACCTGCGCCGCAAGCCTGTGGAGATGCTGGGCTTCATCGCGGCGCAGCCAGGCTGGGTCGCGCTCGATGTCAGCGCGGCGGGGGGCTACACGACGGAGTTGCTGGCGCGCGCCATCGGACCGACGGGGCGGGTCTACGGCCAGGGGCGCCCGCCGCCCACGGCGCCGCGGCCCAGCACGGCGGTGCCGGAGGGCAATGCCCGACCCGACCTCGCGCCCGCCGCGGCGCCGGCCACGCCCGCGCGCCGCTTCCCGGACAGCCTGGCCGACCGCAGCTCGCGCATGCAGGCGGCGGGCGTGGCGTTCGCGCCGATCACCGCCGTGGTGCGGCCCTTCGAGGATCCGGTGCCGCCGGAACTGGCGGAGGCGAAGCTCGACCTCGTGACGCTGATCTTCAACTACCACGACCTCGGCCATTTCGGCACGGATCGCGCGGCGATGAACCGCGCGCTGTTCCGGGCGCTGAAGCCGGGCGGCTTCTACGTCATCGCCGACCATGCCGGGCGGCCCGGCACCGGCATTTCGGAAGCCGGCACGCTGCACCGGATCGAGGAGGCGTTCCTGAAGCAGGAGGTCGAGGCGGCGGGCTTCCGCCTGGCGGCGGAGGGGATGTTCCTGCGCAACCCGAACGACCCGCGGGACCGCAACACGCCCGATCCGCCGCAGCCGAAGGACCAGTTCGTGCTGAAGTTCGTCAAACCCTGACTACACGAACTTGCGCATGATGCGGCCCCAGTCCTCGATGGCCGCTTCCTGCCCCGGCGTCAGCTGCACCGTGAACTCGGTGTAGCCGGCGTCGCGGAGATCGCCGACGCGCCGCGTCAGCTCCGCCTCGGTCGCGGTGAAGCTGGTGATGCGGATCATCTCGGCGGAGACGAAGGGTCGTTCCTCCGGCTTCACCACCATCAGGTGGTTCTTGTGGTTCATGAGGTAGGGCGCGTCCTTCGGCTCGAAGGCTCGGGCGAGCGCGACATAGCCCTCGACCTCGCGCCGCACGCTTTCCGGCAGCGGGGAGATATTGGGCAGGCCGGACAGCGCCTCGTCCGCCGCGCGGTGCAGCAGCACGCAGGCGCGCGGGCCGGCCTGGGCCATGGCGCGGTCGCTGTCGGCGGGCTCGCCCTCGGCCAGCACGCAGCCGAGGACGAAGGCGGTGGCCTGCAGGTCGGCCTTCGCGTGGCCCGCGGCCCCCCAGGCCTCCTGCATCTCGCCGATCATCTTCACCGCCGCCGGCACGTCGGAGAAGAAGTTGATCCAGGCCGCGCCCAGCTTCGCCGTCAGCGCCCGCGCCTTCGGCCCCGCGGCGGCGAGGTGCAGGCGCATCGGCGTGCGGGTGTCGATCAGGCCGAGTTCCGGGTTCAGCAGGCGGATCTTGCGGCGCTGGCCTTCGATCTCGGTCTCCACCGTCTCCTCGGCCAGCAGCGCCATCATGACGCGGATGTATTCGCGGAAATCCTTCAGCGTCATCGCGCCGAGGCCCATCGCGCGCCGCCCCGTGAAGCCGGTGCCGAGGCCCATGTCGATCCGCCCCGGCGCCAGCTTGTTCAGGGACGCGAAGGCGTTGGCAGTGACGGCGGCGATGCGGTTGGACGGGATCAGCACCCCGGTGCCGAGGCGGATGCGGCTGGTCTTCACCGCCGCGGCGCCCATGGCGACGAAGCAGTCCGCGCTCAGCATCTGGGTGTCGTAGAACCAGGCCGTGGCGAAGCCGAGCTCCTCGGCGCGCTGCGCGACCTTCCAGCTCTCCGCGTCGGTCGCCATGGCGATGCCGAACTGCATGATCCGTCCCTCCATCCTGTTGCCGGCAGGGAAGCGCGGGCGGCGGCGCCCGGCAAGGCCGGCGGTTGACGCGCCCGGGCCGGGGGCGTGGAATCCCGGCCGGGACCAGGGAACGACGATGATGGGCACGGATTTCCACCGCCAGGTGCAGGACGCGGTACGCGACGAGGCGCAGCTGCGCGCGGCGCTGGAGCAGGCCGACATCGCGCCGATGCTGATGGTGCTGGTCCAGCTCACCGGCGAGACGGCGCTGATGGAGGAGGTGGCGCCGCATATCCAGGGCCCCTGGAACTTCATGAACAGTGTGCCGGAGGCAATGAAGGCGCGCGTCCGCGACGCCCTCGTCGCCGCGCTGAAGGACTATGCCGCATCGGGCCGCGCGGCGCCGGCGACGCCCGATCCCGCCATGCTGCAGCGGATGATGTCGGCCGGCGTCGGCCAGCAGGTGGGCGCCGACTACATCCCCCTGCTGCTCGAGGAGATGCGCCTCGCGCCCGAGGATCTCCGTGCGGTGTCCTGGCGCCGCGATCCCGGCCCCTCCCTGCGCGACTTCAAGGTGCTGGTCATCGGCGCCGGCGTCGCCGGGATCGTCATGGGCATCCGGCTGAAGGAGATGGGCATCCCCTTCCAGATCCTGGAGAAGAACGCCGAGACCGGCGGCACCTGGCTGGAGAACACCTATCCCGGCTGCGCCGTCGACACGCCGAACCACTTCTTCAGCTACAGCTTCGCCAAGAACGAGCGCTGGACCCGCCACTTCTCGAAGCGCGACGAGATCCTGGCCTATCTGCAGGACACCGCGAACCGCAACGGCCTGCCGCCGCATATCCGCTTCGGGGTGGAGGTCACCTCCGCCCGCTTCGACGAGGGCAGCGGCACCTGGCGCGTCGCCATCCGCCGCAGCGCCGATGGCGGGGAGGAGGTGCTGACCTGCAACGCGCTCGTCACCTGCGTCGGCCAGCTCAACCGGCCCTTCATCCCGCGGATCGAGGGCCTCGACGACTTCGCCGGCCCCGCCTTCCACACCGCGCGTTGGGACAGCAGCGTGGACCTCAAGGGCAAGCGCGTCGCCATGATCGGCACCGGTGCCTCGGCGATGCAGACGGGCCCGTCCATCGCGCCGGAGGTCGCGCACCTCACCGTCTTCCAGCGCACCCCGCACTGGTCGCTGAACAACCCGAACTACCACAAGGAGGTTGCGCCCGGCATGATCTGGGCGCTGGAGACCATCCCCTTCCTGTCGCAGTGGCAGCGCTTCCAGCTCTTCTGGGCGAGCTCGGACGGCTTCCACGCCACGCTGCAGGTGGACCCGGGCTGGAACCAGCCCGACGTCTCGCTGAACGAGGCCAACCACAAGATGCGGGAGATGATCGTCGACTACGTCCGGCAGGAGCTGGACGGCGACGAGGACCTGCTCGCCAAGGTGATCCCCAGCTACCCGCCCTATGGCAAGCGCATGCTGCGGGACAATTACTGGTACCGCATGCTGAAGCGCCCGAATGTGGCGCTGGAAACCGGCCGCATCGCCCGCGTCACGGCGGACGCGATCGAGATGCAGGACGGCACGCGCCACGAGGTGGACGCCATCATCCTCGCCACCGGATTCATGGCCAGCAAGATGCTCTGGCCCATGGAGATCGCCGGCCGCGACGGCGTCACCATCCGCGATCTCTGGGGTGATGACGACCCGCGCGCCTATCTCGGCATGGCGGTACCCGGCTTCCCGAACCTCTTCGTCACCTATGGCCCCAACACCAACCTCGCCCATGGCGGCAGCATCATCTTCCACCACGAATGCCAAGTGCGCTGGATCTGCCAGGCGCTGCGCGAGATGGTCGAGGGCGGCTACGCGACGCTGGAGGTCCGGCAGGACGTCCATGACGACTACAACCGCGTGCTCGACGCGGCCTGCGAGAAGATGGTCTGGTCCCACCCCGGCGTGACCAGCTGGTACAAGAACGACCGCAACCGCCTGACGGTCACCTCGCCCTGGAAGCTGCTCGACTACTGGCGGCTGACCAAGGACTTCCAGCCGGCGGAGTTCACCACCACGCCCGCGCGGCAGCCCGCTTCGGCCAAGTAGCGATCCCCCCTTCCCGGCGCGGCAGGATCGCCCCTACCCTGCCGCGCAAGGCGCCCTGCAACGATGGCGCCCCTCTGGGAAGGACGGACCATGCTCGATCTCTCGCGCCGCCTGCTGCTCGGCGCCGCCGCTGCCGGCTCTCTCGCCCCGCGCGCCCGTGCCCAGGGCCAGCCCACCATCCGCATCGGCGTGCTGACCGACATGTCCGGCCCCTACCGCGACATCACCGGCCCGGGCGCGGTCGCGGCCGCGCGCCAGGCCGTGCAGGATTTCGGCACGACCGGCGGCTTCAACGTGGAGATCCTGCAGGCCGACCACCAGAACAAGGCCGATGTCGGCCTGAACGTGGCCCGCCAGTGGTTCGACCGCGATGGCGTCGATGCGATCACCGAGGTCAGCAACAGCGGCATCGCCTTCGCGCTGAACGTGCTGGCGCGCGAGAAGAACAAGGCGCACATCAATTCCGGCGCCGCATCCTCGGACATGACGGGGGCGCAGTGCAGCCCAAACGCGGTGCACTGGAACACCGACACCTGGGCGCAGTCGCAATCGACCGCCGGCGCGCTGGCCAAGGCGGGCGCAAAGCGGTTCTACTGCATCACCGCCGACTACGCCTTCGGCCACAGCGTGCAGCGCGAGGTCACGCGCGTGGTCCGCGCCCATGGCGGAGAGGTCGTCGGCAGCAGCGTCTATCCCTTCCCGCAGACCACCGACTTCTCCTCCTTCCTCGTCAGCGCGGCGGCGACGCGGCCGGACGTGATCGCGCTCTGCAACGCCGGCACCGACATGATCAACTGCGTGAAGCAGGGGCAGGAGTTCGGGCTCGCCAACCGCCGCATCCGGGTCGCCGCGATGATCGGCTTCGTCGTGGACGTGCACACGCTGGGCCTGCAGTCCGGCCAGGGGCTGCTGATGACCGAGAGCACCTACTGGGACCTGAACGACCGCACCCGCGCGCTGACGCGCCGCCTGCTGCCGCGCATGCCGAACAACTTCTACCCCAACAGCGCGCAGTTCCAGTGCTACTCCGTCGTGCTGCACTACCTGAAGGCAGCGGCGGCGATCGGCGCCGCCCAGGCCAAGGCCAGCGGGCTTGCGACGATCGAGGCGATGAAGCGCATGCCGACGGACGACGACGCCTTCGGCCCGGGGCTGGTGCGTGCCGATGGCCGCAAGATCCATCCCACCTACCTGCTGCAGGCCAAGGCGCCAAGCGAGAGCCGCGGCCCCTGGGACTACATGAAGGTCAATGCCACGACGCCGGCCGAGGAAGCCTTCCGGCCGCTCGCCGACGGCGGCTGCCCCTTCCTTCGCGGCTGAGGGATCGCCGATGCCGATCAGACCCTCGCGCCGTGCCCTGTTGGGCGCCGCCGGCGCCCTCGCCCTGCCCGGCCTTGCCCGGGCGCAAGGGCGGGGACCGGATGGCTGGCCCAATGGCCGCAGCGTCTCCCTCGTGCTGCCCTTCACCCCGGGCGGCGGCACCGATGTCGTCGCCCGTGTGCTGATCGACGGCTTCACCGAAAGCTTCGGCGGCAGCTTCGTCATGGAGCACAAGCCCGGCGCCACCACCACGGTCGGTGCCCGGCACGTCGCACGGGCGCGGCCGGACGGGCTGACCCTGCTTCTCGGCAGCAACTCCGCCTTCGCCCAGGCCCCCTATGCATACAAGAACCTGGGCTACGATCCGCTGAAGGATTTCAGCCATATCAGCCTGCTCTTCGCCTCCGCCTACCTGCTGGTGGCGAACCCCAAATGGCAGAATTTCGGCCAGATGATCGAAGCGGCGAAGAAGGCGCCGAATACCGTCACCTACGGCACCTGGGGCGTCGGCTCGACCGCGCACCTGCTGATGCTCGACCTCGCGGCCCGCACCGGGACGGAGCTGCTGCACGTGCCCTTCAACGGCCCGGCGCCAGCGCTGACCGAGATCCTGGCCGGGCGCGTCGACATGATGTTCACCACCTTCGCCCCGGCCCGCGCGCATGTGCTGGAAGGGCGGCTGCGCGCCCTCGCCACGCCGCACGAGGAACGCCTGAAGGCCGTGCCCGAGGTGCCGACCACGGCCGAGGTCGGGCTGAAGGACCTGATCGTCAGCGCCTGGTGGTGCCTCGCCGGGCCGGCCGGCCTTTCGCCGGCGCTGGTCGCGGCGCTCGACCAGGGCGTGCGCAGCGCGGTCGTGCGGCCGGCGGCGCGGAAGCCGATCGAGGATTTCGGCCTGCTGCCGCTGCCGCTCGGCCCCGCCGCCTTCGTGGAGCGGACGAAGAAGGACCTGGCGCTGAACGCGGACCTGATGCGCCGCGCCGGGATCGTGCCGGAGTGATCGGCCGCCGCACGCTGCTCGGCACGGCGCTGCTGGCCGCAGCACCAGGCTACGCGCAACCCGCCTGGCCCGCACGCCCGCCGCGCCTGCTGATCGGCTTCCCGCCTGGCGCGGCGGTGGATGCCGGCATGCGCATCCTGGCCCGCGCGGTGCAGGAGCCGCTGGGCCAGCCCCTCATCGTGGAGAACCGTCCCGGCGCCGGCAGCAGCATCGCCGCCGGCGAGGTCGCCCGCGCCACACCCGATGGCTACAGCCTGTTTGCCGGCACCATCGCCAACGCCATCAACGCCGCGCTGCAGCCGAACCTGCCCTTCGTGCTCGGCCGCGACCTCATCCCCGTCGCCGGCGTCGGCGCGCTGCCGAACATCCTGGCCGTGCATCCGTCGCTCGGCGTGCGCGACCTCGCGGCCTTGGTCGCCGCGGCGAAGGCGAAGCCGGACGGCATCTTCTTCGGCTCCTCCGGCATCGGCACCTCGCCGCATCTCTCCGGCGAGCTCTTCAACCTGATGGCGGGGGTGAAGCTCGCGCACGTGCCCTATGCCGGCAGCCCGCCCGCGGTGACGGACCTGCTGGCCGGGCGGGTGCAGGCGATGTTCGCCCCGGCCTCCACCGTGCGGCAGCAGATCGAGGCCGGGCGTCTCGTGGGCCTCGCATCCACCGGGGCGCAGCGCAGCGCCGCCGCGCTCGATCTGCCGACGATCGCGGAGCAGGGCTATGCCGGCTTCGAGAGCAGCGTCTGGTTCGGCGTCATGGCGCCCGGCGGCACGCCCGGCGCCGTGACCGCGCGGATCGAGGCCGCGGTGCGCGCCACGCTGGCGATGCCGGCGGTGACGGCCGGGTTCGCCGAGCAGGGGATCGACCCGATGCCGCTGGGGCCGGAGGCGT
>JAIYAI010000822.1 GCA_027489135.1 Acetobacteraceae bacterium | reverse complement strand
GCTCCTCGCCCGCATCGCTGTCGAGGCCGAGCACGAAATTCGCCTGCAATCCGGGTATGGCCCGCTGCAACGCGTCGAAGCGACCGGCCAATTCGTCCACCCGCGCCCGGCCCTGCAGCGGCCCGCCGAGCCGCATCTTCCGCCCGAACTCCGACCAGCTTTCGATCCCCGGCGCGGCATAGAGGCAGCGTGTCGCCGCCAGCCGCGCGATGCGATCCTCGTTCAGCACCGAGAGCGAGCATTGCATCAGATAGGGGCTGCGCCGGTCCGGCGGCACCGCCTCCAGCAGGTCGAGCGCCGCGTCGAGACGGACGCCGAAATTGGGGTCGTGGAAGGCCAGCATCGTGCCCGGCATGCGCGACGCGACGAAGCGGAGGTCCTCGGCGACCTGGTCGGCGGCGACACGCCGGTACCGGCTGTTCCAGTCCGTGCAGAAGCCGCAGTCATAGGGACAGCCGAGGCTGGCGAAGAGCGCGACGACGCTGCTCCGCATCGGCCGCCCATCGCGTCCGAAGGCCGCCGTGGCGATGTCGGGCAGGCGCTCCGCCACGCCCGGCAACGCGTCCGGCCCGTGGGCGCTGCCGATGATGCTGCCGCACGGCAGGTCGGGGCGCAGCATCTCCGAGACAAAGGCGGCATCGCAGCGCGTCACCGTCACGTCGAAGAAGCGTGCGCAATCCTCGGGATAGCCGGTCGCATGCGGGCCGCCGATGATGGTCCGCACCCCGGCGGCGCGATACAGCGCGGCCAGCGCATAGGCCAGCGCGCTGCCCTGGGTGCTGGCGGCGATCACGATCGCGTCCAGCTCCCCCGGCGGCAGCAGCGCCAGCGGATCGGCCTGCCCGAACCACGTGCGGTAGGTGACGCGATGGCCGAGACGCCGCGCCCAGGCCGCGACAGCCTGGGGCATCACGGCGTAGAGCTGCCGCTTGAAGGCCGAGACCGCCAGGATCTCCGTCCATTCCGAGGCGACGGTGTAGGCGATGAGTTCCAGCACGCCGAGGCGAAGCTGTCGCGGCGCGGCGCGGATCACGGAGGCGGCCATGACCGCATCACGCCATGGCGCGGGCGGTGCCGTCGTTGCGGCGGATCAACCGTGCGCGCCACGCGGCGGGCGCTATGCTGCCCGGGACAAGGCAGGAGGAGGAACCGCCATGGCCCGTTTCAGCGGCAGGACCGTGTTGATTTCCGGCGGCGCGCGCGGACAGGGCGCGGCCGAGGCGCGCATGATCGTCGCGGAAGGCGGCCGGGTCGTCATCGGCGACGTGCTGGAGGAGCAGGGCCGCGGGCTGGCGCAGGAACTCGGCCCGAACTGCGTCTTCCTCCGCCAGGACGTGACGCAGGAGACGGACTGGGCCGCCGCCGTCGCCGCGGCGGAAAAGCTGGGCGGCGGGCTGCACGGCCTCGTGAACAACGCCGGCATCTACATCCCGAAGCCGCTGATGGAGACCGACAAGGCGCTGTTCGAGCGGCATCTGGCGGTGAACCAGACCGGCTGCTTCCTGGGGATGAGAGCAGTGGTGCCGGCGATGGAACGCGCCGGCGGCGGGTCAATCGTCAACATCTCCTCGACCGCGGGGCTGCGCGGATCGCCCCAGGCCATCGCCTATTCCAGCACCAAGTGGGCGCTGCGGGGGATGACCAAGGCGGCAGCGATCGACCTCGCCCGCCTCGGCATCCGGGTGAACAGCGTGCATCCCGGGCCGATCGAGACGGACATGATCGGCATCTGGACCAACGAGCATCGCGCGAAGCGGCTCGGCTCCATCCCGATGCAGCGCACCGGCACGGCGGAGGAGGTGGCGCGGGTGGTGCTGTTCCTGCTGTCGGAGGAGAGCGCCTACATGACGGGCGCGGAGTTGTCGGTGGATGGCGGGGTGAGCCTCTAGCCGCACCGTCTTGACTTGCGGCGTCGCACGCCGCCGCGCTACCCGGCGCGCGCCGCGGCGCTGCCGGACGGCGCCGCAATGGGCGCCCCGCCGCGGCGGGAGACCGATGCGATGATCCTCACCCGCCGCCGCGCCGGCCTGCTGGCCGCCGCCTCCACCCTTGCCCTGCCGCGTCCCGGCCTCGCCCAGGCGCGACCGATCAGCTTGGTCGTGCCCTACGCCCCCGGCGGCGGCACCGACATCACCGGCCGCGCCTTCGCGCAACTCTTCGAGCCCGAGATCGGCCAGACCGTGGTGGTCGAGAACCGCGCCGGCGCCGCCGGCCACGTCGGCTCGGTCAGCGTCGCCCGCGCGCGGCCGGACGGGCAGACCTTGCTGTTCGCCGTCTCCACGAACGTCGTCGTCAACCCGCACCTGCAGAAGGGCGACCGAATCGATCTCGCGACGGCGCTGGCGCCGGTCGCCCAGGTCTCCTCCTACCAGTACGTGCTGGTGGTGCATCCCGACGTGCCGGCGAAGACCCTCGGGGAATTGCTCGCCTATATCCGCTCCCGGCCGAAGGGCGACCTGACCTATTCCTCGGGCGGCGTCGGCAACGCCAACCACCTCGCCGGCGTGCTCTTCTCCGAGGCCGCGAAGGTCGAGATGGAGCACGTGCCGTATCGTGGCACCGCGCCGGCCCTGCTCGACGTGGTGGCGGGCCGGGTGACGATGAACTTCTCCTCCCCGCCCCCGGCCATTCCGCTGGTGCGGGAGGGCAAGCTCCGCGCCATCGCCGTCACCGGCGACCACCGCATCGCCGCCCTGCCCGACGTCCCGACGCTGGAGCAGGCCGGGCTGCCCGGCGCCGTCATCACGGGCTGGCACGGCGTCTTCGCCCCCGCCGGCGTCCCCGCGCCCGTCATGGAGCGGCTGGAGCAGGCCGCGCGCCGCGCCGCCGACACGGCGAAGTTCAAGGACCGGCTGGAGCATGACGGGCTGGAGCCCGCCCCAGCCGGCGTCACCCGCACCGCCTTTGCCGAGGCGGTAAAGCGCGAGAGCGCCTTCTGGG
Organism: Acetobacteraceae bacterium; assembly: GCA_027489135.1. Taxonomy (GTDB): domain Bacteria; phylum Pseudomonadota; class Alphaproteobacteria; order Acetobacterales; family Acetobacteraceae; genus JAIEOP01. The sequence continues at coordinate 2,035 of JAIYAI010000822.1, read as the reverse complement.
CGGCGACGATCGCCGCCCTCGACATCAAGCTGGAGTAGGATTCAGCCGAGTTGCGGCCGGGTCTTCACCACGCTCGGCCGCTGCGCCATGCGCTGCCACCAGCCGCCGATGCGCGGATGCCCGGCCAGCGCGCCGCGCCCTGGCTCGGTCATCGCGAAATACTCGATGATCGGCGCGAGGTAGAGGTCGGCGAGGCTGACCTGCCCGCCGCCGCAGAGGAACTCGCCGCCCTCCGCCGCCAGCCCCTCCAGCACGCCGAGCACCTTGCCCGACATCGCCAGCCCCTCGGCCAGCGCCGCCTGGTCCGGCGTGCCGCCCTGCATCGGCACGATCGCCGCCTGCCAGAACACCTTGCCGACCATCGCGCCGTATCCGTAGGAATCGAGCACGCCGCAGATCTGCGTCATGCGCGCCCGCCGGCGGGCATCCTCGGGCTGCAGCTTCGGGCCCGGCAGCACCTCGTCCAGGTAGCGGACGATGGCGAAGGTCTCGAACAGCGCAAAGCCGTCATGGTCGAGCGCCGGCACCTTGCCGAAGGGCTGGCGCGCGAGATGCGCGGGCTGCTGGCCCGCACCGGTGAGGATGTCGACCTCGCGGAGTTCGTAGGCTGCGCCCTTCTCCTCCAGCGCGAGGCGCGCGGTCCGCGCATAGGTGCTGTATGCGGGGCCGTGAAGCACGATGGTCATGGGCGTGATTCCTCCAGCGTTGCATTCGGCGTGACACCGCGTGCCGGCCGGGGCGCGCGGTCAGCCATTCTTGCACCATGACGTGGTGACGGGGAAACCGGCGGTAGGCACCCCCGCCGCCCGCCCCCGGGCATTCAGCGCGCTGGCGACCCGCCCCGCAGCATTTCCAACCCGGGCACCGGCGGTAAGGTTGCCATCGAACCACCCGAGGCGGGGGTCGCCCCGAGGGCGGCACGATCCTGGGCAAGTTCCGCCTGGGAGAGCCGGCCGTCGCCGTCATAGTCGAGCCCGTCCACCAACCGCCGCACTGCAGCGAGCGTGGCGTCGGCCGCACCGGACGGCACCGGTGTCCCGGACTGCAGGGCCGCAAGCTGGGCCGCACCCCGGCCGAAGCGCGCCAGTTCCGCGACGCTCAGGCCACCGTCGCCCGTGATGTCGAGGCGGGCGACGAGGCTGCCCAGGCAGTCCGCGACCGCCGCCCCGGCACCACAGGCCGTCTCCAGGCTTTCCAGCACGACGAGGCTGTCGATCGCCTCCGCATAGGGCGCGGCCATGGTGGGTGGGATCGTCGGGCAGCGGCGCCACTGCGACTGCACCGCACCAGGACCCGGAAGGCGGTCGTCCCGCGTCTTGGCCGCCGGCTCCAGCAGGTCAAGACGGTCCGGCCCGGGACTGCGCAGGGCAAAGCGCGGCGCCTCGGCGCCGCCGGCGGTGCCGAGCGTCCAGCCGCCCGGGACGGTAGCCACGGTGACGAAGCGCCGCATCGTCGGGGGCCCCGCATCGGCGACGCGAAGCGCGCCGCGCGCCGTGAGGAAGAGCATCGAATCCGGCGTGTCGCAGGACGCGCCGCTGAACCAGGCGCCGCGCAGTGCCTCGGGCATGCCGCTTCCACCTGGCGCACGCGTGGCAGGCTGCTGCGCGGCGAGCGGCAAGGGCAGCAGCAGGAGGCCCAGGACGAGCATCCGAAGGACGATCACGGCAGCACACGCTCCCCGTATCTGGACATCATGGCAGCACCCGCTCCCCGTATTTGGACATCATGGCAGCACACGTAACCCGTATCCGCGACGCAGGGCGGGCCGCGTCGCCCGCATGGGAAAGGCTTGGCAGGACGCGGCTGCCGCCCGACCACCGCATGGCCACGCGGATCATTGCAGGACGAGGTCCTCGCCGCTGCAGAGATCGCGGGCGGGCAGCGCCACCTCCCGCCCGTCGCGGAACACCGCGACGAGGTCGGCGCGGCAGGGCCCGTTCGCCGGCAGGTCGGCAGGCGGCGCGAAGGCGAGCGCGTCGCCGGCGCCGATCACCGCCGCGCCGAGCCGGTCCGGGCCGCGCGCCGTGCTGCCGGG
>JAIYAI010000548.1 GCA_027489135.1 Acetobacteraceae bacterium | reverse complement strand
CGTTGATCGGCGGCAGCCAGCCCCCCAGGAACAGGATCGTCGTCAGCGCCGACATCAGGATCATGTTGGCGTATTCGCCCAGGAAGAAGAGGGCGAAGGACATCGAGCTGTATTCGACGAAGAAGCCCGCCACCAGCTCGCTCTCGCCCTCGGGCAGGTCGAAGGGCGCGCGGTTGGTCTCCGCCAGCGTGCTGATGAAGAAGATGATGAACATCGGGAAGAGCGGGATGAAGAACCACACCGTCTCCTGCGCCCGTACGATCGCCGTCAGGTTCAGCGAGCCGACACAGATCAGCACGGTGACGATCACGAAGCCCATCGAGACCTCGTAGCTCACCATCTGCGCGGCCGAGCGCAGCGCGCCAAGGAAGGCGTATTTTGAATTCGACGCCCAGCCCGCGATGATGATGCCGTAGACGCCGAGCGAGGAGATCGCGAACAGGTACAGGATCCCGACATTGATGTCGGCGATCGCCCAGCCATCCTGCACCGGGATCACCGCCCAGGCGATCATCGCCAGGATGAAGGTCAGCATCGGCGCCATGATGAACAGCAGACGGCTCGACCCCGAGGGGATGATCGTCTCCTTCATCAGCATCTTGCCGGCATCGGCGAAGGGCTGCCACAGGCCGAAGGGGCCGACCACATTGGGGCCCTTCCGCATCTGCATCGCCGCCAGCACCTTGCGCTCGGCCAAGGTCAGGTAGGCCACACCGATCAGCACCGGCACCAGCAGCGCCAGGGTCTGCGCCACGGTGATCGCCAGGATCCCGACCGGGGAGGAGAGGAAGCCGTCCATCGCCGCTTACTCCGCCGCCAGCGCGGGCGCGCCGCCGAGGTAGACCCGCGCGCATTCCGCCATGGTGTCGGAGGCGCGGCTGATTGGATCGGCCTGCCAGTAGTTGGTCACCGGCAGGGTGAAGGCCGCATCGGACACCGCGCCCGGATCGCCGGCCGGGCCGGTCAGGTCCGTGCAGCAGCGCGGCGCCAGCGTATCACGCGTAGCGAAGGCCGGGCTGACCTGAACGAGGCGGGCGCGCACACCCTCCAGCGTGTCATAGGGCAGCGGCTTGCCGAGCAGGGCGGAGGCAGCGCGCAGGATCTTCCAATCCTCCCGCGCCTCGCCGGGCGGGAAGACGGCCAGGCGGCCAAGCTGCACGCGGCCCTCGGTATTCACCCAGGTCGCGTCCTTTTCGGTATATGCCGCCCCCGGCAGGATCACGTCGGCCCGCGCCGCGGCGGCCTCGCCGTGGTGGCCCTGGTAGATCACTCAGGCGCCGTCCGGCACGCCGGCCGCGTCATCGACGCCGAGCAGCCACACAGCCTCCGGCGCTGCCGCGGCGGGGCCCTGCGGCAGGAAGCCGAGGTCGAGCGGCGCCACCTGCCCGCCAAACAGGTGCAGCAGGTTGAAGCCGTGCCACTCCGCGGTCAGCATCCCGGTGTCCGCCGCGATCTTCCAGGCGGCGGCCAGCACCGCGGCGCCATCGGCCCCGCGCAGCGCGCCGCGGCCCAGGATCAGCATCGGGCGCTTGGCGGTGCGCAGCACCTCGGCGAAGGGATGCGTGCCGGCGGCGATCGCCTTCAGCGTCGCACCGCCCTCCCCCAGCCACTCAGTCCTGTAGGTGAGATCGACGCCGCGCGGCCCGATCACGCCGACCGGGAAAGGCGCGCCGGCGATCGCGCGCTTGCGGATGCGCGCGTTGATCACCGGGGCTTCCTGGCGCGGGTTGCTGCCGATGATCAGCAGCGCATCCGCCTCCTCGATGCCGGCGATCGTCGTGTTGAAGCTGTAGAAGTCCCGCCGCGCGGCATCGAGCTTCGCACCGTCGGTGCGGCATTCGAGGTTCGTGCTGCCGAGGCTCGTCATCAGGTCCTTCAGCGCGACGATCGCCTCGGCATCGACCAGGTCGCCGACGACGGCGGCGATCTTCTCGCCCGGGAGTCCCTTCAGCTTCGCGGCGATGGCGCCGAAGGCCTCGGCCCAGGTCGCGGGGCGGAGCTTGCCCTCCTCGCGGATCCAGGGCCGGTCGAGGCGCCTGCGCTTCAGCCCGTCGAAGGCGAAGCGGCCGCGATCGGCCATCCATTCCTCGTTCACGTCGTCATTGATGCGCGGCAGGATGCGCAGCACCTCGCCGGACCGCGTATCGATGCGGATATTGGTCCCCGTGGCGTCCAGCACGTCGATGCTGTCGGTCTTCTTCAGCTCCCAGGGGCGGGAGACGAAGGCATAGGGCCGGCTGGTCAGGGCGCCGACCGGGCAGATGTCGATCAGGTTACCCGAAAGCTCGCTGGTCAGCGCCTTCTCGATATAGGTGCCGACCTCCATGTTCTCCCCTCGGTTCGTCGCACCGAGCTCCGGCGTGCCGGCCACCTCGGTCGAGAAGCGGATGCAGCGCGTGCACTGGATGCAGCGCGTCATGATCGTCTTGACCAGCGGGCCCATGTATTTGTCCTCGACCGCCCGCTTGTTCTCGTGGAAGCGGTTCTTGTCGATGCCATAGGCCATCGCCTGGTCCTGCAGGTCGCATTCCCCGCCCTGGTCGCAGATCGGGCAGTCCAGCGGGTGGTTGATCAGCAGGAATTCCATCACGCCACGGCGGCCGTTGCGGACCATCGGCGTGTCGGTGAAGACCTTCATGCCATCGGCGACCGGATAGGCGCAGGAGGCGATGGGCTTCGGCGCCTTCTCCACCTCGACCAGGCACATCCGGCAATTGCCGGCGACGCTCAGCCGCTCGTGGTAGCAGAAGCGCGGGATCTCCCTGCCCGCGGCCTCGCAGGCCTGCAGCACGGAGGCGCCGTTCGGCACCTCCACCTCGATCCCGTCGACCGTGACCTTGGCCATCGCGCGCTACTCCGCGGCCAGCGGAAGCGCGGCGCCGCCGTGCTTCGCCTTGTAGGCCGCAATGCGGTCTTCCATCATCGGCCGGAAGTGGCGGATCAGGCCCTGCACGGGCCAGACGCCGCCATCGGCCAGCGCGCAGATCGTGTGTCCCTCGATCTGCCGCGTCACCTGCTCCAGCAGGTCGATCTCGGCCACCTCGGCGCGCCCTTCGACCATCCGGTCCATCAGGCGCTTCTGCCAGCCCATGCCCTCGCGGCAGGGCGTGCACTGGCCGCAGCTTTCATGCTTGTAGAAGGCCGCGAGCCGGGCGATCGCCTTGATCAGGTCGGTGGACTTGTCCATCACGATCACCGCCGCCGTGCCGAGGCCGGTGCGGTGCTCGCGCAGCGCGTCGAAATCCATCAGCACGTCGTCGCAGATCGCCTTCGGGATCATCGGCGTCGACGACCCGCCCGGGATCACCGCCAGCAGGTTGTCCCAGCCGCCGCGCACCCCGCCCGCATGCCGCTCGATCAACTCGCGCAGCGGGATCGACATCTCCTCCTCGACATTGCAGGGCTTGTTCACATGGCCCTGGATGCAGAAGACCTTGGTGCCGGCGTTCTTGGGGCGGCCGAAGCTGGCGAACCAGGGCGCGCCGCGGCGCAGGATGGTCGGCACCACGGCGATGGTCTCGACATTGTTCACCGTGGTCGGGCAGCCATAGAGGCCGACGGCGGCCGGGAATGGCGGCTTCAGCCGCGGCATGCCCTTCTTGCCCTCGAGGCTCTCGATGAGGGCCGTCTCCTCGCCGCAGATATAGGCCCCTGCCCCGCGATGGACGTAGAGGTCGAAATCCCAGCCCGACCCGCAGGCGTTCTTGCCGACCAGGCCAGCCGCATAAGCTTCCTTGATCGCTTCCTCGAGCACCTCGCGCTCACGGATGTATTCGCCGCGCAGATAGATGT
>JAIYAI010000033.1 GCA_027489135.1 Acetobacteraceae bacterium | reverse complement strand
GCAGGCCCGGGGGCGGCGCCAGGGCGATCTCCCGGATGATCTTCCGCCGCACCGCGGATTCGAAGGCGGTGAAGCCCTCGGCGACCACCAGGAAGCTGCCGGGGCCGCCGATCACCTCCTCCCGGTAGTAATCGTCGAGCGGCGGGATGGCGCCGGCCAGCGCGAGCGGGGAGGGCTGCTTGTCGAGCACCGCGAGGCCGTTCAGCACGATGCCCTTCTCCAGCGCCTCGGCCCGCGCCTCGGCCACGGGGCGGCCGGAATTGTTCACCCCGTCGCCCGAGATGTCGACGACGCGGCGGGTCCCCTCATACCGCGTGCCGAACTGCTTCGCGGCGTAGTCCATGGCGCCCGAGATGGAGGTGTAGAGGTAGGTCTGGCGTGGCGCGGCGGCCAGCGCATCTGCAAAAGCATGCGCGGCGCGGGGGCCGTCCAGCTTCATCCAGGGCACCAGGGTGTGCTGGATATGCCAGTCCGACCAGGTGAAGAGGGTGCAGGCGATGGAGCCCACGGGCCCGCCGGCGATGCCCTCGATCAGGCGGGGGTCGCGGAAGGCGGCCTCGTAGCCGGAGAACTGCAGTTCCTGCTCCTCCGCATCGACGGAGCGGGAGACGTCGACGGCGAGGACGAGTTCGACGTCGACGGGTTCATTGGCGCGGGCGGCGCGCCAGGAGAGCAGGGCGGGGGCGGCCAGGGCGGCAGCCAGGATGGACCGTCTGTTCATATCGACCTCCTCTGGGTGCCGCGGCGGCGGGCGAGGGCCCGGGGTCCGCGGAAGCACCGGTTCGGCAGGCCGCGACCGCCATTGCTGCTCCCTATGTCGACAGGATAGGGGGGGATCGCAGACCCGCAAGGAAGATTGCTGCGCCGCACAATGCGTTTGGCGCCAGAATTGCTGATGGATTAGGCGAAATGTCCTAAGGAAGCGTTATTTACGGGCAAATCATCTGGCGTGCAGACCGTTTTGCTGCCAAAATCGGCAGAAGCCCGGAGCGCATCGATGGGTCAGTCGACCGGTATCGGAGCGACTCGCTGCCGGCAAGCCGGGCGGGGCACAAAGCCCACGCGCCACGATCCGGACGCATGAAGGGCCATGGCAAAAGGATATTATTCTTAGATTGGGATGTCTGTCCAGGCAAATCGCGGCACCGGGACGATGCCGCGCGGTGACGGGTCGGGTGCCACCCCGAGACCGCTCCGACCCCTGCCGTGCCGGCGGCCCACCGGGGCGCCGCTGTCATAGCGGGGCGGCTGAGGCCCGGGCGCTGCGCCGGTCAGCGGCGCGGGCGGCGGCTACGCCCGAGGCCGAGCAGCCCCGCGCCCAGCAGCAACGCCGTCGCAGCCTCGGGCACTGCGACCGTCAGCTCGACCGGGGGTCGAGGGGCCGTCGACGTAGGGATTCGCGCCGGGAACGACGCGTTCGGCGGTGCCACCGGGAATCTCCTGCCAGCGGCAGCCTGGCGCGGCGCTCGACAGGAACAGCGCGGAGGAGAACTGCCCCACCGAGCAGGCGATGCTGAAGCCGGTCAGGTCGGGCGCCGTCGGGAAGAAGAGGTTGTCGTTGCCGGTCAGCGCATCGAGCGAGAGCAGGCCCGTGATCGGGTCGCCGTTTCGGGTGCCGGTGATCCCGGTGACGCGGAAGGGGCCGCCCGCCGGCTGGACCCCGTCAGGCAGCCGGCGAGGGTTGAGGGCGGGTCGCGCGGCGGACCGCGGCGAAGCCAAGCAGCCCGGCGCCGAGGAGGGCGGCGGAGACGGGCTCCGGCACCGCCGTGGACCGCCGGGAGACGCTGAGCGTGATGACCGGCGCGTCCTCCATGAAGGGGTTGGAATTGTACTCGTAGGTCTTGCCGAGCAGGTCGAAGTAGTAGGGCCGTAGGGTGTAGCCGCCGGCGGTGAAGGCGAAGCCGTTCTCCGTCACGAATGGGCTGCTGGTGGTCAGGAGGTTGTCGTTCGAGTCATAGCCGCCGGGCGCGACCAGCCCGGTGATCGGATCGGTCCCGCGCGAGCCCGAGATGCCGAGGATCGTGTAGCCACCGCCCGCCGGCGTTTCGGTCGTCTCGAGGATGCCGGAGACAGGCATGCCGAAGGCTGTATAGCTGAAATCCCAGAACAGGTTGGCACGGGCGGCCGGAACCAGGCCCCCGGAGGTACCGGCGAGAAGCCCGGCGACGAGGGCGACGAGGCGTGTGCTTCGGAACATCAAGGTCTCCCCGGGCAGATGCGCAGTGGCGCCGGCGGGCGGGCGCATTCAAGGCTCGTGCCAGGGCGACGGAGCCCTGGACTTCAAGGCGTTGCGGGTCGCCGTCCGTGCGGGCGGGCCATTGTGTCAGGAATTCCGACACCCCCGGCGCGCTCGGGGCGCCCTCCGGGCCCCCCGCCCGCGCCTGGCGCGGCGCCCTCGGAACCCCCCCGCGCGCGCCCTGGTGCCGCGCCTTCAGAACCCCCCGCCCGCCGCCAGCCAGGCTCGCTCCGCGTCCGTGCTCTCCCGCCCGAGCGCCGCGTTGCGGTGCGGGAAGCGGCCGAACTCGCGGATCACCCGCCAGTGCTGCCAGGCGTAGTCGATCGCGCCCCCCGGCATGCGGAAGCGCGGGTCCGGCGCGTCGCGCAGCCCACCCTCGTAGAGCGCGACGGCAAGATCCTGGCCTGCCATGTCCTCGTGATGCTCGAAGGGGAGATAGAGGAACATCCGCTCCAGCGGCGTCAGCGCCGTCAGGTCCCAGCGATGGGTGAAGATCGCCGCCCGCGCCACCGCTCGTGCCTTCTCGTCCGAGGCGAAGGCCTCCGCGCTGCCGCGATGCATGTTGCGCGGGAACTGATCCAGCGCGAGCACCAGTGCCAGTGCGCCCATCGGCGTCCCGGCCCAATGGTCCAGCGCGCCGCTCCGCCCCAGCGCCGGCAGGTCCGCGAAGCGGGCGCGGATGGCGTCGTCGTAGGCCTCCGTCTTCGCCTTGAACCAGCAGTCGCGGAACAGGTTCCGCTCGCCCTCGAACCAGAAACCGAGGACGTCGTCGGGGCTGGCGGTCATCGATGGGTTCCTTCCGGCGCGACGGCATAGAGACGATAGCCCGCCAGCGCGGGCGGCAGCGGCACGGGCGCCAGCCAGGACGGCGGACGGTCCGCCTCCAGCGCCTGCGCCAGGGATCCCGGCGGCACCTGCACCTCCGGTGCGGCGCGGCAGAACAGCAGCAGCGCCACCTGGCGGCGCGCCAGCACGGCCCGTGCGGTCGCGTCGTCCCGCGCCTCCAGCACCGTCAGGGTGTCGCCGATCGCCGGCCCGCCGCGGTGATAGGGCCCGGCCACGGCGCGATAGGGCGTGCGCCATGCCAGTTCCGGCCCGAGATAGATATCGGCCGCCATCAGCACGGGGTCGGGGGTCGCGGGGCTGATGCCGGGGCGCGCCACGGCCAGCCAGCGCGCCATGGCGGTGGGGTCGCAGCCGGCCTCCGCCGCGGCATCGGCAAGGGCGGTGGAGGCGGGGGGCGTCTCCCCGACCAGCCCGACGAAGGGCAGGCCGAGCGCGCCGAACAGCGCAAGCGCCGCGAGGCCGGCGCGCGCCGCAGCCGCTGCCGGGCGGGTGCCATGGATGATCAGCCCCGGCAGCCCCGCCGCGGCGATCGCCGCCGGTGCCGCGAGGTCGAGGGCGAAGCGCCGCGCCGCCAGTGCCGCGACCAGCGCCGCGACCAGGGCAAGGCCGAGGGCGAGCCCCGCCGGCCAGCGCCCGTCCCGGCGCCATCCCCGCGCGGCGAGGGCCAGCGCGATGAGCCCCGCCACCACCGGCCCGCCGACATTCATCGGCAGCAGCTTCCAGCTTCCCGGGCCGAAGGGCGGCAGCGGCTGCATCTCCTCCACCGTGGTGTGGAAGAGGGTGTTGGCGACGGAATCGCCCTCGCTGAGCGAGGCGGTGAGGGCATCGGGAAAGAGGACGAGCAGCACGCCGAGCGCGAGCACCGCGGCAGCGCCGGATGCGCCGACGCGACGCGGCGCGGCACGGTCGCCGACGAGGCGGGCCGCGGCGAAGACGGCGGCGACGAGGAGGGCGAGGACGAGGTGGTGGAGGGAGACCTTGTCGTAACCGGTCTCCAGCCAGCCCGCGGGCGATCGCTCCACCAGGATGGCGAGTAGCACGAGGCCCGCCATGCCGAGCGCCATGCGCAGCCCCTGCGCCGCCAGCACCCGCCCGTCCGCGGCCAGCATGGCGGCCAGGCCGGTCGCGGCGAGGACGGGCATGGCGACGATCAGCGCTTCCGGGCTGGTCCAGATGCCGGCGCCGAAGCAGGCGCCCGCGAGGATCGCGGCGCGCGGCGGCAACGGCGGCGAGAGTGCCCGCAGCGCCCCGCCGAGGCCGAGCATGAGCGCGAGCAGGATCAGCGTATGGTGGTCGGCGCGACCGAGCGTGGAATAGCCCGTCGCCGCCGGCGTCGCGACCGCCATCAGCACCGCGTACCAGGGCGCGAGTCCGCCCCAGAGCCGTGCTGCCGCCGCCGCCGCGGCGACCGCCGCGAGGACATGCAGCACCGGCGAGACGAGGATGCCGGCCAGCGTCAGCGCCTGCTGCATGGACAGGGACGTGAGCGCCGCGATGGCCCGGGCCGGCAGCAGGATCAGCAGGTCGAGCGGCCGGGTCCAGTGGACGAAAAGCCCCTCGGGCGCGGCGAGGCGGCCGGTCACCACGTGGTACCAGCCGAGGCCCTCGTGCAGTTCCATCACCCGGATCAGCCGAAGATAGCCATCCGGATCGACCAACTGCCCGTTCAGCACGCCGAGCCGCGGCCCGCCGAGCGACGCCAGGTTCAGCATGCCGACGACGAAGACGGCGAAGAGGACGATCCCGAGGCCAATGCGGCGCGACGGGTCTTGGTCAGGCGGCATGGATTCGGGCGTCCGCAAGGCGCGGCACGGTGGCGGTCGCTTGAGCGTCCCGTCAAGGCGCGCGGAGCGATCCCGCCAGGAAGGGCAGCACCGCGCCCCAGTAGAACGCGGGATCATGGGCGGCGAGATCGACATGGCCGGCGCCTGGCACGACGACGAGGCGCTTCGGTGCCGGTGCGGCGTCGAACAGCGCGCGGGATTCCGCCAGGGTGGTGCGGTCGTCCTCCGCGCCGGCCAGCAAAAGGAGCGGCGCCGCGATGCCCCCGATGCGGTCGATGGGCCTGAGGTCGGCGGCGCCGACGCCGAGGACCGGCGGCAGCAGCATGTGGAAGAGCGGCGCCAGGATCGCCGTCGGCACCGCGCCCGTGGTGACGCGCAGGCGGTTCGACAGGGCCGCGTCGATGGTCGGATAGACGGATTCCAGGACCAGCGCCTCGACCGGCAGCGGCGTGGAGCCGAGCAGCGTCGCGGCGCCGCCGAGCGAGATGCCGATGGCGCCGATGCGCTCCCCCGGCAGGCGGGCGCGCAGCCAGGCGAGCGCGGCGCCGGCGCCGGTGGATTCCCGCGCGCCGAGGGTGATGCGCGCACCCGGGCTCTCGCCATGCGCGGGCAGGTCGATGAGCAGCACGCCATAGCCCTCGGCCCGCAGGCGCTCGGCGCGGGCCAGCATCCGGCGGCGATTCTCCCAGACCCCGTGCAGCAGCAGCACCGCGCCGCGGCCCGGGGCGGCGGGCGGCGCGAACCAGCCATGCACGGGAGCACCGATCGCCTCCAACCCGGCAGGCGGCGGGCCGGCCGATGCGGGGCGTGGTGCCGAGGGATGCAGCCCCACCGCCAGCACAGCGCCGCAGAGGCCGAGCGCCCCGACCAGCGCGACGGCGAGAAGCAGGCGCAGCCTCAGCCCAGCGCCCTCTCCAGCACGCGGACGGAGTGCAGCGCCGCCCGCCCCGCGAGATCCGCGATCTGGTGCCGGCAGGAGGTGCCGTCGGCGATGATCAGGTGATCCGCCGGGATGGCCCGCACCGCCGGCAGCAGCGCCAGTTCCGCCATGGCCTTCGACGCGTCGAGATGCTCGGCCTCATAGCCGAAGCTGCCCGCCATGCCGCAGCAGGAGGAGGTGATCGGCGTGACCGACAGGCCCGGGATGCCGGACAGCACCGCGACCGCGGCGGGGAAGGCGCCGAAGCTCTTCTGGTGGCAGTGGCCGTGGATATGCGCCTTCGCGGCCCCG
>JAIYAI010000714.1 GCA_027489135.1 Acetobacteraceae bacterium | reverse complement strand
GCGCCGCGCGGCGAGGCCCGGAATCATCGCGGCGAATTCGATCCGCACATGCTCCGGTGTCAGGCAGAGGCGCTTGGCGATCTCGGTGCCGAGCTCGACCCGCATGCCGCGCAGCACGCCCTGGCTGTCGACGAACTGCATCGGCGGCAGGGTGGGGTTGGTGGAAAGGATCAAGGTGCGCGGCTTCACCAGCTCCGCATCCGGCACGCGCGGCGTGCAGGCAGGAGCCTGGGCATGCGCGGGTGCCGCAACGGCGAGCAGCGCCGCGGCGAGGGCAAGGCGTCGGATCATCATCATCCCCTATTCGGCAGCGGCGGCGCGCGCCGGAAGAACGCCCATACCCTGCAAGACCTGCGCCAATTCGCGCTCCTCCGCCACCGGCAGGGGCAGGCGTGGCGGCCGTGGCGCGCCCATCGGCATGCCCATCAGCCGGAACCCGGCCTTGGTGCCGGAGACGTAGCGCGGCCCACCTACGTAAGGCAGCAGCGGCGCGAGCCGCCGATACAGTGCCAGGGCCTTCGCCTGGTCGTGCTCCTGCGCGGCGGCGGCGAACATGTCGCGCGACAGGCGGGGGACGATGTTGCTGCACACCGCGACCCAGCCGACGGCGCCCAGCCAGGCACTCTCGTAGCCGAGGACACCGGCGAAGACCTCCATCCGATCGCCGCAGAGGGCGATGATGTCGCGCACCCGCGTCACCTCCAGCGTGCTCTCCTTCACCGAGGTGCAGTTCGGGATGGTGGAGAGCCGCGCCAGCGTCTCCGGCCGCATGTCCACATTGGCGGTCGCCGGGTTGTTGTAGACCATGACCGGGATGCCGATGGCGTCGGACACGGTCTTGTAGTGGTGGAACAGCTCGTCCTCGGTCGGCACGGCATAGAAGGGCGGGATGATCATCACCCCGTCGGCGCCCAGCGCCTCGGCCTCCCTCGATGCGCGCACCACCTCCCGCGTGTCCTCGGCGCCGGTGCCGATATAGACGGGCACGCGCTTCGCCGCGGTCCGCACCACCGTCTCGACGATCGCCGTCCGCTCCTCCCGGCTGACCGACAGGAACTCCCCGGTGGAGCCGAGGGGGATCAGCCCGTCGATACCCTCGGCGATCTGGAACTCCACCAGCCGCTGCAGGCCCGGCAGGTCGACGGCAGCGCCGCCCTCGGTGAAGGGGGTGATCAGCACCGTCCAGGTGCCGCGGAAGGTCCCGCTCATGGGCGTAGAGGCGCCCGCCGAGGTGCCGCTCATGCGCTTGTCCGCTTTCCTTCGCGTGCGATGATGCCATTTCCCCACCGACCGGACAGCAAGGCAAGGGCATGCGCCTCTCCCACCCCGACATCGCCCCCGCCGTCGACCCCGTCCGCTTCACCTTCGACGGGCGGGAGGTGGAGGCGCTGCCGGGCGAGACCATCGCCGCCGCCCTCTCCGCCGCCGGCGTCCTGGCGTTACGCCACGCGGAGACAGATGGGTCGCCGCGCGGCCTCTGGTGCGGCATGGGCGCCTGCTTCGACTGCGTCGTCACCGTGGATGGCCGGCAGGGCCAACGCGCCTGCATGGTCAAGGCGACGGCGGGAATGCAGGTCACCGGCGCCCTGCCTGTCACCTCCGCGCCCGTCGGCCCGAAGCCCGCGTCGATCGAGGAGCGGGCCTGCGACGTGCTGGTCGTCGGCGCCGGGCCGGCCGGGCTCTCCGCCGCCCTCGCCGCGGCGGAGGCCGGGGCGCATGTCGTCGTGCTCGACGAACGCGCGGAGGCGGGCGGGCAATACCTGAAGCCGCTGGCGCCGAGCCATCGCCACGCAAGGCCGGATGCGCAGTTCCGCGCCGGCGACGCGCTACGCACGGCGGTTGCCGCGGCCGGCGTCACGGTCCACCAGAACGCCACCGCCTGGGGCGCCTTCGCCCCGGACGAGATCGCCGCGCTGCTCGGCGACACCGCCGCCACCTTTCGGCCCCGGCGGCTGATCCTGGCGACCGGCGCGCATGAGCGCCCCGTGCCCATCCCGGGATGGACCCTGCCCGGGGTGATGACCACGGGCGCGCTGCAGACGCTCGCCCGCGCTCAGCGCGTCGCGCCGGGGGAGCGCGTGGTCATCGCCGGCAACGGGCCGCTGAACCTGCAGCTTGCCTGCGAGTTGCTGGCCGGCGGCGTGACAGTCGCAGCCGTCGTGGAGTCCGCCCCGAAGCCGGGCCTGGCGCAGTGGCGGGACCTGCTGGCGCTGTGGCGCGCCGCCGCCGACCTGGCGCAGGACGGCACGCGGTATCTCGCCACGCTGCGCAGCGCCGGCGTGCCGGTGCTGTGGAACGCACGGCCCATCGAAGCGGAGGCCGAGGACGGGCGCTTCACGGCGCTGCGCGTGGCGATCCCCGGCGGCGAGGCCCGCATCACCGCCGACGTCTGCGCGCTAAACATGGGCTTCCAGCCCGAGACCGGCCTCGCCCGCGCGCTCGGCTGCGCCCACCGCTACGTGGACGAGGGGCTCGGGCGGCTCGAGACCATCGCCGATGCCGAGGGGCGGACCAGCATCGCCAGCGTCTTCGCGGTGGGCGACGGCGCGGCCCTGGGCGGGGCGCGGGTGGCGATGGCGCGCGGGCGGCTCGCCGGCCTCGCCGCCGCACGCGACCTCGGCCACGCGCTGCCGGAGGATCCGGTGGCGCGCCGCGACCTCGACCGTGCGCTCGCCTTCCAGGCCGCGCTCTGGCGCCTCTTCGCGCCACCGCGGGTCGATGTCGACGCGATCGACGACGCGACCATCCTCTGCCGCTGCGAGGCCGTCACCGCCGGCCAGTTGCGCGCCGCCCGGGCCGCCGGCTGCGCCTCCCTCGCCGCTCTGAAGAAGGTGACCCGCGCCGGCATGGGGCGCTGCCAGGGGCGGATGTGCGGCGCCACCGTCGCCCGCCTCGCCGGCGCCACCGGGGAGGACGGCTTCGCCCTGCCCCGCGCCCCGGTGAAGCCCGTCCCCGCCGCGCCGCTGATGCTGGAGCTCGCCGAAGGCGAGACTCCCTGGAGCGCCTTCCCCAACCCCCACTACGACCAGTGGCGCGCGAAGCCCGTCGCCGCGCCGCCCGCGTCCTGCGACGTGCTTGTCATCGGCGGCGGCGTCGCCGGCCTGGCGACGGCGATGAACCTGGCGCGGGAGGGCGTCGACGTGCTGGTGGTGGAGCGCGGCGAGGCCGGCATGGCCGCCAGCACCGCCAATGCCGGCAGCCTGCACGTCCAGCTTCTCACCTACGATTTCGACGGGGAGCAGGAGACGGGCCCGGCCATCGACCGGCTGCCCCTCGGCCCCGCCAGCATCGCCCTCTGGGGCGAGATCGCGCGCGACGCGGGCGAGAGCCTGTCGATCCGCACCGAGGGCGGCCTCATGCTGGCCGAGACCGAGGAGCAGCTCGCCTGGCTACGCGCGAAGGTGGCGGTGGAGCGCAAGCACGGCATCCGCTCCGAGGTGCTGGGCCAGAACGAGCTGCGCAGCCTCGCCCCATGGCTCGGGCCCGCGTTCATCGGCGCCGAGTTCGTCGAAGGCGAAGGGCAGATCGACCCGCTGCGCGGATCGCTCGCCATGAAGACCCTGGCGTTGCGGGCCGGCGCGCGCCTGGCGGAGGGGGTGGAGGTGCAGGCCATCGCCCGCGACGGCGCGGGCTATGTGGTGACCACGCCGGGCGGGGCGATCCGCGCCGGGCGCGTGGTGAACGCAGCAGGCGCCTTCGCCGGGCGGGTGGCCGGCATGCTCGGCGCCGATATCCCCGTGATGGGCAGCGTGCAGCAGGTGATCGCCACGGAAGCCGCCGCGCCCGCCATGCGCCAGCTTGTCGCGCATGCAGCGCGGCACCTATCGCTTAAGCAGGGCGAGGGCGGGCACCTGCTGGTCGGCGGTGGCTGGCCCGGCGTGCTGGACGGCAAAGGGGCGCCGCGCAACCTGCGCCGCGCCATCGAGGGCAATCTCTGGGTCGCCGGCCGGGTCATGCCGGGCATCGAGGGGCTGCACGCCATCCGCGCCTGGAACGGCCTGGCGCCGGAGGTGGACCGCGCGCCGCTCCTCGGCGAGATCCCCGGCCTGCCCGGCTTCTTCACCGTGGTGACGAGCAACGGCTACACACTGGCGCCCATCGTCGGCCGCATGACGGCCGATGCCGTGCTCGGTCGCGCTGCCATCCCGGCCTGCTTCACCGTGGCGCGCTTCGGCTGAGGACACCGCCATGAGCTGGACCGTCCGCCGCATCGGGCCGATCGTCACGCCGCACATGGACGGGCGCATGGGCGCCAATGTGCAGGGGCCGTCGGTCATCCGCGTGCCGGACTGGCTGCCCGACCCGCTCGGTCGCTACTACCTCTACTTCGCCGACCACAAGGGTGACTACATCCGCCTTGCCGTCGCCGATGCGCTGGAGGGGCCCTGGCGCATGCACGAGGCAGGCAGCCTGCGCCTTGCGGACAGCCTCTACCCGACGACGCCGCCCACACGCCCTGCCGAGACGGATCGGCGCGACAGCCTGCCCGGCCGCGCCCCAGCCGGCACGCCGGGCGTGCCCCCGCCGGAGATCGATGCCAGCCACCCGCATATCGCCTCGCCGGACGTGCATGTTGATGACGCGACCCGCCGGATCGTGATGTATTTCCATGGGTTGGCGGACTGGGGCGTGCAGCGCACGCGGGTCGCGCTCTCGGCCGACGGCATCCGCTTCGCGGCGCGGCCGGAGCTGCTCGGGCCATCCTATTTCCGCGTCTTCCGCCACGTCGATGCGACCTTCGCGCTCGCCATGCCCGGCATCCTGTTCCGCTCGACCGATGGATTGTCAGGCTTCGAGCGCGGGCCGGTGCTCTTCCCCGGTGGCCTGCAGCGCCACACGGCGGTGCTGCTGCGCGGGGACGTGCTGCACGTCTTCTGGACCCGCGTCGGCGATGCGCCGGAGAGCATCCTGCATTCGCGCGTGTCGCTGCGCGGCGACTGGCACGATTGGCGGCCCCTGGGCGAGCCCACGCTGCTGCTGCGCCCGGAGCTGCCCTGGGAAGGCGCCGACCTGCCCGTCGCGCCGTCCTTCCGGGGCGCGGTGAACATGCCGGTGAACCAGCTTCGGGATCCGTGCATTCTCGAGGAGGATGGCCGCGTCTTCCTGCTCTATGCGGTGCGGGGGGAGGCAGGGATCGCGCTGGCGGAACTCCGCGCCGGCTAATCCTGTTCCAGGCCGATCTCCCGCACCAAGGCGCCGTAGCGTTCATGGTCCGCGCGCAGCAGCGCCATGGTCTCCGCCAGGCCGAGCGGCAGGGGTTCCGCCCCGCCCGGCAAGCGCGCGGCGAATCCGGGGCTGGCGACGATCGCGGCGACATCCTGCGCCATCCGTGCAAGCAGCTCCTGCGGCAGGCCGCGCGGTGCGTACAGGCCCTGCCAGGCGTTGGAGATGGCGATCCCCGGCAGCGCCTCCGCCAGGGTCGGGACATCGGGAATGGCGGGGTTGCGTTGCGGGCCGTTCCAGAACAGGGCGCGCAGCGCGCCGCGCTCGACATGCGGCAGGGTGACGGAGGCCGCGTCCATCGTCGCCTGCACTCGCCCGGCCAGCAGGTCGGCGAGGCCGGCGCCGCTGGTGCGGTAGGGCACGTGCTGCGCCGGGAAGTCCAGCGCGCGGCGCAACTGCTCCATGCCGAGATGCGGCAGGGTGCCGCTGCCGGCCGAGTAGTAGACCAGCGGCTCACCGGCCGGCCGCGCCCGCGCCCAGGCGACCAGACCGGCCATGTCGCGCATCGGCAGCCCCGCGTTCACGGCGAGCATCCCGCGGGAGACCGTCACTCCGCCGATGGCGGTGAGGTCGGTCAGCGGATCGT
The DNA here is from genome assembly GCA_027489135.1 of Acetobacteraceae bacterium. Lineage (GTDB taxonomy): Bacteria > Pseudomonadota > Alphaproteobacteria > Acetobacterales > Acetobacteraceae > JAIEOP01. The sequence goes on along the minus strand of JAIYAI010000714.1, from coordinate 3,885 downwards.
AGGTCTTCTGCCGCATCATGTGCGGCACCACGGCGATGGCGGCGATCGCCAGGAAGCCCAGCGTGGTGCCGTCCGGCGCGGCGCGGGCGATCTGCGCCGTGCCGACCGCGCCGCCGGCGCCGGGCTGGTTGTCCACCACCACCCGCTGGCCCCAGCGCTGCGCCAATTCCTCCGCCAGGATCCGCGCCACCTGGTCGGCCACATTGCCGGGCCCGTAGGGCGTGATGAGGCGCACCACGCGAGGCTGTGCCGCCGCCAGGCGGGGCGCCACCAGTCCGCCCGCGAGGATGATCGCCCGCCGTCCCCAGCCATCGCCCCGCATGCCGCATCCCCCCGTGGCCAGTGTCCGCGCTGGGCGAGGGCCTTACAATCCCTCCGACGGTTGCCCCCCGACGGTTGCCCCCCGACGGTTGCCCTGGGCCGCCGCCTCCGTCAGCCTCTCGCCGGCATCGACAGGGGAGCGACCCGATGGCGGACTTCAAGGGCAAGCGCGTGGTGGTCTGCGGCGGCAGCCGCGGCATCGGACGATCGACAGCGCTGGAATTCGCCAAGGCGGGTGCGTCCGTCTCGATCTGCGCCCGCACCCCGGGCCCGCTTGAAGCGACGCGGGGCGAGATCGCCGCGCTCGGCGTCACCGCGCATGCCGCCGCCTGCGACCTCGGCAATGCGGAGGCGATCAAGGGCTACATCGCCGCGGCCGCGCAGGCGCTCGGCGGCATCGATGTGCTGGTGAACAACGCCTCCGGCTTCGGCAGCCTGGACACCGAGGAGCACTGGCAGCAGGGCCTGTCGATCGACGTGATGGCGACGGTGCGTGCCACCCATGCCGCACTTCCCTTCCTGGAGCAGCGTGGCGGATCGATCGTCAACGTCTCCTCGATCTCGGGCTACCGGCCCTCGACCCGCACGCCGGCCTATGCCGCGGTGAAGGCGCTGCTGATCAACTACACCCAGAGCCAGGCGGCGATGTACGCGCCGAAGGGCATCCGGGTGAACGCCGTCGCACCCGGGTCCATCGAGTTCCCCGGCGGATCCTGGGAGGAACGCAAGACCTCCAATCCGAAGCTCTACAATGCCATCCTCGCGTCCATCCCGTTCGGTCGGCTGGGCGCGCCGGAGGAGATCGCGGAGGTGATCGCCTTCCTCGCCTCCCCCGCCGCGCGCTGGGTGACGGGGCAGACCATCATCGTCGATGGCGGGCAGATGCTGTAGCGCCGCCATGACCGACGACGCCGCGATCTACCGCGCCCAGCGCTTCGGCCAGGCCAGCGGCCTGGGCGCGGCGCCGGCGCTGGTGATCGTCGATTTCGTCGAGGGCTTCACCGACCCCGCGCATTTCGGCGGCGGCAACATCCGCGACGCCATCGCCGCGACCGTGCCGCTGCTGGCCTTCGCCCGAACCGAGGGCTGGCCCGTGGTGCATACCCGCGTCGTCTATGCCGATGACGGGTCGGATGCCGGCGTCTTCACCTGGAAGGTGCCGGCGCTGAAGACCCTGACGGAAGTCAGCCCGCTGTCGCAGATCGTGCCGGAACTTGCGCCGGCGCCCGGGGAATACGTGCTGCGCAAGAAGGGCGCCTCCGCCTTCTTCGGCACGGACCTCGCCGGCTGGCTGGCGATGCGGCGAGTCGACACCGTAGCGGTGGCGGGGTGCACGACCTCAGGCTGCATCCGCGCGACAGTGGTGGATTCGCTGCAGCACAATTTCCGCACGATCTGCCTGACCGACTGCGTCGGCGACCGCGCGCTGGGGCCGCATGAGGCCAACCTCTTCGACATCGGGCAGAAATACGCGGACCTGATGACCGGGGCCGCGTTGCGTGCGGCCTGGGCCGCGCGGACCTGATCCCCACCCCCTGCCGGCGCTGAAGGCCGCATCGCGGCCTTCGCGAGTACCCTTGCAATTCGTTCAGTCTTGAACGAGATATGGTTCATCCTTGAACGAATGAGGGTGCCATGACGACCCGACGCCGTTTCCTCCTTACCACTGCCGGCGTGCTGCTGGCCGGCAGCGGCGGCCTGATCCGCGCCGTCGCGGCCGGCGACCCGCTCGGCCCCTGGACGGCTGCCCCGACCGCGCTGGATCCGGACCCGCGGCTGCGCGCTCTGGGCTGGGCGGTCCTCGCGCCGAATCCCCACAACCGGCAGCCCTGGCTGGTGCGGCTGTCCGGCACGGACTCGCTGCTTCTCTTCTGTGACCTCGACCGGCGCCTGCCGGTGACGGACCCGCTCGACAGGCAGATCACCATCGGCCTCGGCGCCTTCGCCGAACTCTTCCGGATGGCCGCCGCGGCGGAGGGGCTGGCGGCGCGCATCGAGCCCTTCCCGGACGGTGTGCCGGCCCAGCGGCTGGATGCCCGGCCCGTTGCCCGCATCACCCTCGGCCCCGGCGGCGTGGCCGACCCGCTCTTCGTCGCCGCGCCCACCCGGCGCTCGGCCAAGCGGCCCTTCGACACCGCGCGCCCCGTGCCGGCGGGGGCGCTCGCCGCCCTGGCGGCCGCGGTGCCCGCCCCGCTGCGCTTCGGCGCCGCGACCACGCCGGAGACGGTGGCGCCGCTGCGCGACCTCGCCTGGGCCGCCTGGCAGACCGAGGCGATGACACCCGAGGCGCATGGGGAGAGCGTCGCGCTGATGCGCCTCGGCGCCGCGGCGGTGGCGGCGCAGCCGGACGGCATCTCCGTCTGGGGACCCGGGATCGAGGAAATGGTCGCGCGTGGCGAGCTGACGCGGGACGCGATGGCCGCCCCCGGCCGTCCCGGCTTCCAGGTCATGCTGGACCGCTACAGGGCGATCTTCGACGCGACGCCAGCCATGGTCTGGATCACCTCGCCCGGGTCGGGCCATGCGGCGGCCTTCGCGGCGGGGCAGGCCTGGCTGAGGCTGAACCTGGCGGCGACGGCAGCAGGGCTGTCGTTGCACCCGATCAGCCAGGCGCTGCAGGAATACCCGGCCATGGCGCCGCACTACGCCGCGGCGCAGGCGCGGCTGGGCGAGGGTGGCACGGTGCAGATGCTGGGTCGCCTCGGCACCGCGCCGCCAGTGCCGCCGACGCCGCGCTGGCCGGCCGCGACGCGCATTGTCGGGGCGTGAAGCCGGGCAGCAGATCGCCTAGGCTGCGCGGGTGACCAAGCCCTCCGCGCAGCCCGCGCCCACCGATCCGCCCGCCTTCGTCCTTTTGAACGAGATCGGCATCATCGAGCAGCTGGCGCGCGCCCGGTTCGAGGCGTTGCAGACGGACGGGCTGCTGCTTCCGCACTTCACCCTGCTGAACCACCTGGTGCGCGTTGGGGACGGACGCTCCCCGGTCGCCATCGCGCGGGCGCTGCAACTGGCCAAGGGCGCCATCACGAATACGCTGCAACGGCTGGAAGCGCGCGGCCTGGTGCGGGTGGAGCCGGACCCGGAAGACGGGCGCGGCAAGCGCGTGTTCCTGACCGCCGCAGGGCGACGGCGGCGCGATGCCGCGGTGGCGATCGTGGCGCCGGCGCTGGCCGAGGCGATCGCGGGCCTCGACGCCGCGGCGCTGGCCGAGACCATCGCGCGGCTGCGGCTGGTGCGGGAAAGCCTCGACCGCGCCCGCGGCTGAGGCTTGGCCCGGGCGGGCCCTGCTGGCAGGCTGGGCAGGACAGCAGAGGGATTGCCGCGATGCCGGAGCTTTCGCCGCGCGACGCGCTGGGCTGGCGCAAACTCTTCGGGGTGATGGCGCCCTCCACCAACACCGTCGTCCAGCCCGACTTCGACGACATGCGCCCCGTCGGCGTCACCAACCACATGAGCCGCATCTTCACCCCGGATGCCGACGCGGTGAGCAACGAGAGCTTCCGCGCCGGCATCGCGGTGATCAGCGGCAACGTGCTGGACGCGGTGCGCAGCGTCATGACCTGC
>JAIYAI010000377.1 GCA_027489135.1 Acetobacteraceae bacterium | reverse complement strand
TTGTTGCCCATCGCGTCCGCCGCGGCGGGCCCCTGTTCGCGGGCGGCGCGGACCATCTCGCGACGGAAGCCGATGAAGGCCGTGGTGACCGTTGCCAGGTCGGCCGCCTGCGCATCCTCCGGACCGACCAGCGCGCGGAAGCGTTCCAGCGTCGCCGCCAACTCGTCCAGATGGCCGAGCAAGGGCCGGGCGAAGCGTTCCGCCGATGCGGTGTCGCGCGACATGTATATGCCGCGGCTTTCGCTGACCGTGGCGTGGACCAGGCCATCCATGCGGGCGGCGAGCCGTGCGGCGTCCTGCACCCGCGTGGCCGAGGCGACCTCGGCGTTGAAGTGGTTGAGCTTGACCGCCGTCAGGGCCGCGCTGCCGATCGCCAGCAGCGCGAGCGTACCCATGACAAGCTGGACGCAGAGGGCGATGGTCAGGCGAGCACGCGTCATCGGTCTCTCGGAGGCGGTTGGCGCGGCCGAGAGGATACGGCCCCAGTCCCTAACTCTTCCTTGGGCCGAGGCTGAGAATCATTGGCAGGAAACGATGCCGGCGCGGCGAGGCGCGCCGCGGCTCAGCGCGTCGCGCGACGGGTCGCCGGCCGCGTCGCCGGACGCGTGGGGGCGGTGCGCGGCAACTCCGCCACCTGTTCGTAGCGCGCCGAGACGGTGCGGGCACCGGCAATCATGGGGCTGCCGGCCATAGACGCCATCATGCCGCGGTCAGGCCGGTTATGGATGAAGCCATAGGTCGGGTAGGAGCGGCCGAAGTTGCCGGCGTCCCAGCCGACCTGGACGCGCACGGCCGTCCAGTCGTTGCGTTCGGAGACGTCGATGACGTCGACATTGCGCATGACGGTCCCGCGGCGGATGCCGGGGCCGCCCCAGTTGGCGTGGTCGATCTCGATATGGCGGGGGCCGTGCACCTTGCTGACCACCGCGACATGGCCCGAGCGCATGCCGCCGGAGGAAGCGAAGGCGAGGACGGAGCCGGCCTCGGGCCGGTTGCCGCGGTCATAGCTGCCGGCGGCGTTGTACCACCAGCGGCCGCCATTGCCGCTGATCTGCATGCCGGTGACCATCCGGGCGTAGGGCACGCAGGAGATGCCGCCGTAGGAGGCATAGCCGGCGCTGGCGCCGGAACGCCGGCTGCTGCGGGAGGCGGCGTGGCGGCTGCCGTGATGGGTCGCCGTGCGCACGGTATGCGCCTGCCCGGCCCGCGCGGAATGGGAAGGGGATGCGGATGCAGCCGGCCGACCGGAATGCGCATCGCGCCGGTTCGCCGCGTCGGCCTGCACCGGGCAGGCGAGCATGGCACCGAGCGCCGCGCACAGAGCAAGCCCTGCTGTCCCCTTCATCCGCATCCAGCCCCCATTCCCTGAAGTCCACCCGGTCGCGAAACCGTGACCGAAACCGACGTAACCTCGGTAACAACGGGTAACGTGGCGGGGCAACCGCCCGCGTTGAAACAGGGCGTAACGTGCGGTGATTTGTCATCCGGATGGGTGATGCGGGCCCGACATACGGACGATCATCCTAGGAGGAGGGGAGCGCAAGACCGTTTGCAACACTGTGGCTGCGTGAATGCCACGACGCCGTGGCCGCTAAATAGTTGGATTATGGCCTATTTCCTGCGATTGGCCTGAAACGACCCGCCGAGTCCTGGCCCGAAATTGCCCCGGGCGGCGCGGTGGCCCCGCGCCGCCCGGAATAAACTCTCGCCCCCACGGGGGCGGCGCCTCGGCCTCAGCGGCAGGCGTTGACCATGATTTCCACCAGGTGCCGCGGGTCGGCCATGTTGGCCTGCACGCAGGCGCGTGCCGGGCGCCCGGCCTCGCCCAGCCACTCCACCCACACCTTGTTCATGGCGTCGCGGTCGCGGATGTCCTTCAGCCAGATCTGCGCATTGAGCAGATGCGTGTTGTCGGTGCCGTTGGCCTCCAGCGCGGCGGAGATCTTCGCCAGCACCTGCTTGGTCTGGCCGGTGATGTCCTGGCTGAGGTCGTCGGCGGTCATGCCGGCCAGGAAGACGAAGTTATGGTACTCGACTGACTGGGACAGAATCTGGTTGCTGCCCTGACGGGTGATCTTGGCCATGGCGCGGAGGCTCCCTTCCGTTGCGCGTGGTGAACCGCATCTAGCCCGTGTTCGGGCCGGGCGGGAACCCCCACCGGTGCGGCAGTCATCGCCGAATCGCGAGGCCTGATGTACACTTTCGGTCGAGCAAGGGGATGCCGGCCATGTCCGCCCGTTCGGATTTCGTCACTGATCCCGTCGCCTTTCTCGAGAACAACATCCTGCGGTGCCAGTTCTTCGACGGCGGGGTGAAGATCTCGGAGAGCCGGCCGCTGGTCGTCACCATCAAGGAGATGGTGAACGGACCGACGGTGGTGAACCGAAGCGGCGGCAAGGTCTATTACCTGACCACCGATACGACCGGCTGCAGCGTGGCGGAGAAGGTCCCGGTCTTCTGGGTCGGCTACAAGCAGAACGACGTCACGCCGGGCACCCTTTCCAACGCGTCGCGCCTGATGTTCACGGCGAACATGGACGGCTGCACGCTCGGGGTGGGCTCGCAGGGCGGCGATGGAACCTGCGTCGTCATGCACGCGAACAAGTCGAGCGCTGGGACGGGGGGCAAGGCCGCCCAGGCGCTGGCGCAGCATGAGCAACTCGCCACCCAGTTCGGCGAAGGCGACTTCTGGAGCGTCGAGCCCTCCACCTACATGGACGGCATGGGGGCCCAGGGGGTCTTCAAGGCGACCAATTTCGGCGTGAACCTGAATGGCTGGTGGTTCTTCTACACCCATAGCTGGATGCAGCTGAGCGGCTCCGTCTCCGGCAGCTATGTCCATGGCGGCACGCGCGAGGCGGTGTTCATTCCCGGCTGAGCCGCCGGTCGGGCGACCGCGCCGAAGCGCAGCCGCCCTCCGTGCTCAATCCTTGAAGGGGTCGAACTCCCCCGCGCCCGCCATCGCCACCGCGAAGGGGCGGAGGCGGTGCAGCACCCGCACCGTCCCCCCCTGCGCGGTCAGCACCTCGGGCAGGCGGCGATAGGCCATCGGGCTCTCGTCGATGTCGCCGCCCGAGAGCAGCACGCCGCGCTCGCGCAGCCAGGCCTCCATCTCCGCCCGGGTGAAGCGGCGATGTGCCTCCTTCCGGCCGAAGACGCGGCCCGCGCCATGCACGGTGGAGTGGAGCGCCGCCTGCGCCTCCGGCGTGTCCACCCCCTCGAGGATCACCGCGTCGTCGCCCATGGAGCCGCCGACGAAGCCGCGCTGGCCCGGGAAGGCCGGCGTCGCGCCCTTGCGCACCACCCAGAGGTCGCGGCCGCCATGCGTCTCCCGCCAGGCGAAGTTGTGGTGGTTGTGCACGGCATCCGTCACCGCGCCGCCGATGATCCGGCGCACGCGCTCCACTACCCATTCGCGCCCGGCATAGGCATAGCGCCCCGCGAGTTCCATCGCCGTGATGTAGCGGCGGCCGAGCTCGCTCGCCTCGTCCACCACGGTCGGAGGCACGTGCATCCCGTCCTGACCGCCGGCCATCTTCAGGTAGCGCGTGGCGCTGGTGTGACCCAGGCCGCGCGATCCGAAGTGGACGCCGATCCAGACGAAGCCCTGCTCGTCCTCCAGCAGGTCCACGTAGTGGTTGCCGGAGCCCACGGTGCCGAGCTGCGCCTCCGCCTTCTGGCGATAGGCCTCCATGTCGCTCTCCCGCCAGGCCTCGCCGTCGTCGAAGAGGGCGTGCTCCACCCGCTCCGCATTGGCGCGGCCCACGCCGAAGGAGATCACGCGCCGTACATCGGCCAGGATCTCCGGCACACGGTCGCGGATCTCGGCAAAGCGCGTATCGAGCCGCGCCGCGAGGTTGCCGCAGCCGATGTCGAAGCCGACGCCGGAGATGCTGATCTGCCCCTCATAGGCGATCACGCCGCCCACGGGCTGCGCGTAGCCGAGATGGCCATCCGCGCAGAGCACGCCGGCCACCGCGTTGCCCACAGCCATGCAGTTGCGCATCTGCGTCACGGTCGAGGCCTCGTGCGCGCCGAAGACCGTCAGCGGGCTGTTCCGGTAGGCCGCGGCCTGCTCGCCGTGGACCGCTCCGGCCTCCGCCTGGCGCTGCGCGATGACGTCGGCGCGGGCGGCGTCGCGGAACAGGGTCCAGGCCGGCATGGTCTTGCCGGGCTTCGCCGGATTGTCGACGCGGCTGTCGGGATTCTGCCCGGCTGCAAGGCACAGGGCTCGGGAACGGGCTTCGTACGGGTCTTCGCGGCGCATGGCGCCTCTCCTGTGGTGATGGGTAGTCGGGGAATGCAGACGGCCACACGGCACATCATGCCGAGGCGATCGGTGGCGGGCGGCGGTCTGCGAGGGAGCCGGAGCGTTGCCCCGGCAGAGGCGGTCAGCGCATCAGCGCTGCAAGGATGGTCCCGCCGCTTTGCCCCGGCATCCGCCGGAGCCTTGCCCGTCCTGCCGTGTCGGCAGGACGCGTGCGCTGACCTGCGAACGCGCATGCACGACGACGAACGCGCGCGGGGCGGCGTTCTTCTCTCGCATCATGGTCGCGTTCGGGCTGGACATCGCATCCCCCTCCTTCAGGGGACGCGCGCTGGTACAGGAATGCGCCGCGAAAGGGAACGAAAAAATCACCCCGGCGGCTTCGGCACCGCGGGCGCGACCTCAAGCGCCGCGGCGATGCGCTTGAGCCGTGTCATGCCCCAGGCGAAGACCAGCAGCGCCAGCAGCATCGCCACCAGGACCGGCAGGCGCAGCCCGAAGACCTCGCCCGCTGCGCCGAGGACCAGCGCGCCGAGCGCCGGACAGGCGCGGGTGATCATGCCCCACAGCGACAGCACGCGCCCGCGCATCGCCTGGTCCGACGCGCTCTGCACCAGGGTCTGCACGCAGATGCCGTGCACCGACCCCGCCGCGCCCATCAGCGCGCCGCACAGCACGGCAAAGGGGAACCAGGGCGTCGCGATGAAGCCGATGGTAAAGACCGCCTGCAACGCGACCGCCCAGATACCGAGCCGGGTCGCGCCGCCGAGCCGCCCGCGCGAGGCGACCCAGAGCCCGGAGATCAGCGCGCCGATCCCGAAGGCCGCGGTCAGCACCGCCAACCCCTGCGCGCCCTGCCCGAAGAGGCGCTCGACGAAGGGCGGCAGGATCTCCGGCACGCCGCGCATCAGGACGGAGGCGCTCGCGGCGAAGACCAGGATCGGCCCGATGCCCGGATGCCGGGCGGCGTAGCGGAATCCCTCCGCCATCTCCGCCA
>JAIYAI010000364.1 GCA_027489135.1 Acetobacteraceae bacterium | reverse complement strand
TTCGCTTCGTCGATCCCGGCGACGTCGTCGAAGGTGACGCGGCCCTGCTTCTCGGTCCGCAGCCGGGCGCGGGACTTGCCGAAGCCCATGGCCCGGCCGCCGCCGCCCTGCATCTGGCGCATGAAGAAGACCCAGACGCCGATCAGCAGCAGCATCGGGAACCAGGACAGCAGGTAGTGGAACAGCGGGTTGACGTCGCTGTCCTCGGGCCGGGCGACGACGCGCACGCCCTTCTCGGTCAGCTTGCCGACCAGCTGCGGGTCTTCCGGGGTGTAGGTCTGGAAGGTCCGGCCATCGGTCAGCTGACCGCTGATGGTGCGCCCCTGGATGACGACGTCGCGGACGTGGCCCGCACCCACTTCGTTCAGGAAATCCGAATAGGCGACCTGCTGCGCCCCGCGCGACGTCGAGCCGCTGGGCTGGAAGAGGTTGAACAGCGCCACAAGGAGCAGCGCGACGATGACCCAGAGCGCCAGGTTGCGGCCGAAATTGTTCACCGATGCTTGTCCCGTTCCACGCCAATCCCCCGACCCCCAGCGCAATCCCGGGGCGGCCGGCGGCATCCGACGCAAGCAGAGATGGGGTGCGTCGCCCCGGATGGAATGGCAGGACCGCAAGCCGTGATGCGCGCCACCGGGCAGGTTCGGGTCGGACGCCGCGGAAACCCCGCGCCGGACCGGATTCCTGCCTCTCCCGCCTGTCCCGGATCAGGTGACCGGGCCGGAGGCAGGGGCGAACAGCATGGCGAAACGCGCTGCCGACTGGGCATCAGGATAGAGCAGCCCTGGCACGGCGGCCAGCGCGGAGTGGCCTTCCGGGCCGGATTCTGCTGGTCCGGCCCGGCGGATCGCCGGAAGCGCGGCCAGTGCCGTCGCCGGCAGCCTGCTCCCCGCGCCGATACGGGCCGCATCCGCCGCGCCCAGCGCACCGATCTCGAAGCCCGCCTGCCCCGGCCCCACCAGGCGGAAGCGCCCATCCCAGACGGCCCCCGGCAGCGCCGGCACCCGGTCCGCCCGCGCCGCCCCCGCGGGTTCGCGGAACAGGCGCCAGCCCACCCCAGCCTGGCGCAGCCAGGCCCCCCCCAGTGTCCCCTTGCCCTCCCGCAGCAGGGCAGCGACCCGCCCCGGCGCAGGGGCAAAGGCCCGGGCACCGCCGATGGCGCGAAGCAGCGTCGACATCGCCGCCTCGGCGACGGCATCGCTGCCGAGGGATGCGGGGTCGATCTCGGCCCAGCCCCCCGGATGCAGGACCGCCGCCGCCGCGAGACGGCCCGCGATCGCCACCTCCCGCCTGGCACGGCGCCGCGTGAAGGCCCCCGCCGCAGCGGCGAGCGCGGCGACCTCCGGTCCTGTGCCGGGCGGGTCGCCAAGCGCCTGGCGCAGCCGAACCCGGGCGAAGCGGATATCCTCGTTGCTCGGATCCCGGACCGGAGCCAGGCCGGTACCAGCGACCACCGCCTCGAGCCGCACCGGCGGTACGGCAAGCAGCGGGCGGAGCAACAGCGCGGTGGCCAGCGCGCGCGCGACTGCCATGCCGGCAAGCCCTGCCGGGCCGCTGCCCGAGGCGGCGCGGTGCAGCAGGGTCTCCGCCTGGTCGGCGCGATGGTGCCCAAGCAGCAGCCACGGCGCCCCGGCGGCTGCGGCGGCCCCCGACAGCGCAGCCAGGCGCGCATCCCGCGCCCGCGCCTGCACAGCCGCTCCCTCTGGACGCAGGCCGAGCCGCAGCACCCGCGTAGCGATACCTCGGGCGGCGAGCATCGACGCGACCGCGTCGGCCTCCGCAGCGCTTCCGGCGCGCAGCCCGTGGTCGGCGACGAGGGCGAGGAGGCTGCCGCCGCGCGCCCGCGCCCAGGGATCGGCCAGGAGAGCGAGCGCCAGCGAGTGCGGCCCGCCGGACACGCCGCAGGCGAGCCGCGGCGCCGGCCCGAAGGGCCCGAGCGGCGCCATCAACCCGGCGAAGTCTGCCGCGCTCAGGGGCGCGGCGTCGGTCCTATGTCCGACATGGGCTCTCCTTCTTCTCAGCGACACCCGATGCGCTGGCGCATGGCATTCGCGCGGTCGGCGACCGGGCCGCGCAGGTTCGGGAAGCCGCTGCGGAGGTCGGCCAGCGTGTCGCAGGCCTCCCGGCGGCTGCCGAGCGCGTTGAAGGATCCGGCGAGGCCCAGCAGCGCTTCCGGCGCACGCGGGCCGGCCCGGTTGGTGCTGTAGGCCTCGTTGTAGGCGAGCGCCGCACCGGCGAAGTCACGCTTGCCGGAGAGGCTCTCGGCCAGGAGCATCTGCGCATCGGACCTGCGCGGTCCGACCCCGCGGTTGCGCAGCGCCTCCCGAGCCGCCGCCTCGGCCGCTGCGAAATCGCCGCGCGCCAGGGCTGCCTGCCCCTCGGAAATGGCGCGTTCCGGGGTACGAGGGGCATTGGTGGGTGGTGCGCCCGCGAGCGGCCCGGGCCCGGCGATCGGCGGCAGGCTTGGCGCACCGACGGGCGGCGAGGCAACCGGCGGGGGCTGCATCGGTGGCGCGCCCGGCGCGGGCCGCGCGACAGGCGCGCGCCCGGCGCCGCCCTCGATCTGCTGCAGCCGGAAATCAATGTCGCCCTGCAGCTTCTCCAGCGCCTGGGCCTGCTGGCGGTTGGCGAAGTCGAGCTCGTCGAGCCGCCCGCGTATCCGCCGCACCTCCTCCTCCATCCGCCCCACGCGCTCGAGCAGGGCACCGGAGACGTCGCCACCGCCACGGCTCGGTGCGACGGATCCGCCGCCGCCACCACCGCTCCGGCGCAGCTGTTCGACCTCCTGGCGCAATTGCAGGATCTGGTTCTGCAGCGCGATCGCCTCGCGGCTGTCGACCTGTGCCATGGCGGGCGGCGCCGACAGCAACGAGACGCCGAGGGCGAGCCCGGCAAGGCGGCGGAAGAGCGGAGGCGGGAAGGCGCGCATCAAGGGCCTCTCGGGATGGCGGGCGGCGGCCGCGGTCAGGCGACTCGGCGCCGCGCGCCATGCTCCCCGAGGCAGACCGCCACGCCAAGTCGGCGCAGCACAGTCAGGCGGAAAAAGCCGGCCGAAGCATGGCGGCCGCCCGCGCCGGATCAGCGGACGCCCGGATCAGCGAACCACGGTGGTCGCGTTGCGGTTCTGTGCCCAGGCGGCCTCGTCCGAGCCGAGGGCCGTCGGGCGGTCCTTGCCATAGGAGATCGTGTTGATCCGGCTGCCGGCGATGCCGTTGGCCACGAGGATGTCGCGCGCCGCATTCGCACGGCGCTGGCCGAGCGCGAGGTTGTACTCGCGCGTGCCACGCTCGTCGGTGTTGCCTTCGACCGTTACCTGATTCTGCGGGTACTGCTTCAGCCAGGCGGCCTGGCGCTCCAGCGTCGGGCGCTGGTCGGCGGCGACGACGCTGCTGTCGAAGGCGAAGAGGACGCGGTCGCCGACATTGGCCACCAGGTCCTCCTGGCTACCGGGTCGTACGGTGCCGGATCCCGCGCCGCCGGCGCCGGTGTTGGCAGCATCCTGGTCGCTGTCCTTCGAGCAGGCGCCGAGCAGGGTCAGGGCCGCGAGCGCGGCGGCAAGGGGAAGTTTGGACATCCGGGGCATCCCTCTCGGGCTGGAAGGGGACGGGAGCGGCATGTTGCGGCGCACCCACGCTGCGGCCGTTACAACCCGACCATGACAGGGTCAAGGCGAAGCCGGGGCCGATTATGGGCGACATCCGGCCGCGTCGCGCCCGTCACCAAACCTTACGCGATCGCGATCCGGACCGGCGCCCCGTGCGGGACGCGGTCTGACGCGGAAGCCCGGGCGGGCCGGATCGATGCCTTCCCCGCCCGGCGACGAGGCAACGCGGCCGGGTCTCGGGCAGCGGATGCCAGCCGGCCGCCGCTGTCGGCATCGGCTCGCTGCCCCGATCGGCGCACCGGGCTGGCACCCGCCGGACCGGAACACCGACTCGTGCCATACGATGCGGATGCGGGAGAGCCGGGACAAGGGCCGGCCATGGAGGCGACCCGGCAGCCCGCGTGTCAGGAGAGCAGCGGCGACCAGGCCGGATCGGAGGCATCGGTCGGCGTCGCGATCTGGCGCTCGTTGAAGCCCGCGATGTCGATCGAGGCGAGGCGGGAGGAGTAGCCGCCACCGCGCGCATCGCGAGCCCGGCTCTCGCGGTAGAACATCATCACGCGGCCGTTCGGCGCGAAGGTGGGCCCCTCCATCTGCCAGCCCTCCGACAGGATCCGCTCGCCGGATCCATCCGGACGCATGACGCCGATGGCGAAACTGCCGCCGCCGAAACGCGTGAAGGCGATGAGGTCGCCGCGTGGCGACCAGACAGGCGTCGCATAGCGCCCACGGCCGAAGGAGATGCGCCGCGCACCACCGCCGCCGGCCCCCATGACGTAGAGCTGCTGGTCGCCACCGCGGTCGGAGTTGAAGACGATCTGCGTGCCGTCCGGCGAGAAGCTGGGCGAGACGTCGAGCCCGCCGCCCTCGGTCAACTGGCGCTCTCGCCGGGAGCCGAGGTCGACGATGAAGATGTTGGCGTCGCCGCCGCGCACGGCCGACAGCACCACGCTGCGTCCATCGGGCGAGAAGCGCGGGCTCAGCGTCATGCCCGGGAAATTGCCGAGCGGCTCCTGCCGGCCGCTGTCGAGGTTGAACAGGAAGACCCGCGGATTGTTGTTCTGGTACGACATGTAGGCGATCTGCTGCGCATTCGGATGGAAGCGCGGCGTCAGCGCCTGGAAGCTGCCATCCGTCAGCATCCGATGATTCTCTCCGTCCTGGTCCATGATGGCGAGGCGGCGGTTGCGGCGGTCGCGCGGCCCGCTCTCCGCCACGTAGACGACTCGGGTGTCGAAATAGCCCTTCTCGCCCAGCAGGCGTTCGTAGA
>JAIYAI010000164.1 GCA_027489135.1 Acetobacteraceae bacterium | reverse complement strand
CGGCCCGAGGTGGTCTCGGTCTTCGCCTCGCTCGGTACGTCCAACGTCGCAGGCGGGCCCGGCATGGGCAGCACCACGACCCAGGGCGACCCGCGCAATGCCAACCTCGTCGTCTCCCTCGTGCCGCATGGCGAGCGCAGGCTCACACAGCAGCAGTTCGAAGCTGCCGTCCGGCCGGCGCTGGAGCAGATCCCCGGCGCCCGCATCCGCTTCGGCGCCGACGGCACGAGCGGGGCCAAGGTCGCGATCACGCTCATCGGCGACGATGCCGCGGCGCTGACCGCCACGGCGCGGGAGCTGGAACGGCAGATGCGCACCGTGCCGGGCTTCTCCGGCGTCCGCTCCGTCGCCAGCCTGGAGCGCCCGGAGCTGCAGATCGTCCCGCGGGAGGCGCGGGCGGCGGAACTCGGCGTCTCGGCTAGCACCATCGGCATCACGGCGCGCATCGCCACCATGGGCGACGCCGACCAGAACCTGGCCCGCTTCAACCTGCCGGACCGGCAGATCCCGATCCGCGTGATGCTGTAGGAGGATTCGCGGGACCGGATGGAGACGCTGCGGGCGCTGCGCGTCGCCGGCCGTCAGGATCTCGCCGTGCCGTTGGAGACGGTGGCCGAGATCCGCCACGGCGCCGGCCCCGCCCAGATCGAGCGGCTGGACCGGACGCGCCGCGCCACCGTGGAGGCGGAGCTGAACGGCATGCCGCTGGGCCGCGCGACCGCGCTGGTCAATGCGCTGCCGATCATGAAGAACCTGCCGCCCGGCGTGCGGGAGCGGGAGACCGGAGACAAGGAGGTGATGGCGGAGCTGATGGGCGGCTTCGTCATGGCGCTCGGCGCAGGGGTGCTGCTGATCTACCTGGTGCTGGTGCTGCTCTTCGGCGGCTTCCTGCAGCCGCTGACGATCCTGTCGGCGCTGCCGCTGTCGCTCGGCGGCGCCCTGATGGCGCTGTTGCTGACGCAGAAGGCGCTGGGTGTCTCGGCCGTGATCGGCGTGCTGATGCTGATGGGCATCGTGGCCAAGAACTCCATCCTGCTGGTGGAATACGCAATCGAGGCGCGGGCCGCCGGCATCGCGCGGGCGAAGGCGCTGGAGGAGGCAGCCCGCAAGCGCGCGCGGCCGATCATCATGACCACCATCGCCATGACCGCCGGCATGGCGCATATCGCGCTCGGCATCGGCGCCGATGCGGAGTTCCGCGCGCCGATGGCGCTCGTCGTCATCGGCGGTCTCATCACCTCGACCCTGCTGAGCCTGGTCGTGGTGCCGGCGGTCTATACGGTGGTGGATGATGCGGGGATGCTGCCGGGGCGGGCATGGCGCTGGATGATGCGCCGCCGCCACCCGGCCTGAGGAGGACGGGTGATGTTGCGTGGCGTGGTTCTGGCGGCGCTGATGCTGGCGCCAGGGATGGCATCCGCGCAGGACGCGGCGGCGGGGCAGCGCGTCTTCAACCAGTGCCGCGCCTGCCACACGGTGGAGCAGGGCGGTCGCAACGGCGTCGGCCCCAACCTGCATGGCATCCTCGGCCGCAAGGCCGGCGCCATCGAGGGCTTTCGGTACTCGGGCGCGATGAAGGCGAAGGCGGAAGGCGGCCTCGTCTGGGACGAGGCGACGCTGCGTGCCTACATCGCCGACCCGAAGGCGGTCGTGCCGGGGGGCAGCATGTCCTATGTCGGCCTGCGCAACGAGCAGCAGGTGAACGACCTGATCGCGTATCTGAAGGACGCGACCCGGTAGCGGTCAGCGCGCGCGGAAGCCGGTGAAGCGGGACGGGATGGCCTGCACGGCCTGCACCACCGCGCGCACGGCGCCGGGATCGGCATCGGCGGGGAAGGGGATGCCGACGGTGTCGACCAGCCCGCCGAAGCGCGTCGCGATCTTCCCGGCGCTCTCGTCATAGGTGCCGATGGCGGCGAAGAGATCCAGGACGTCGTCCGGGATCAGCGCCGCCATGGCGTCGAATTCCTGGCGCCGCGCCATCTCCGACAGCTTCTTCCCCAGATCCTCCAGCCCATGCGGCTCCAGCACTACGCGATAGGCCGGGGTGGAGGCGTACCAGCCGACGCGGCGGCGCACCCATTCGGCCTGGGCGCGCACGCTTTCCTTGTCGGGCCCCGTGGCGACGAAGCCGCCGCCGCTGATCTCGTAGTGCTCCCGCGGCATGCCGGCGGCAGCGATGCCGGCCTCGATCACCGGCGCGACCTGCTGGTCGAGATAGGCGCGGGTGGCGAAGCTGTGCAGACGCACGCCGTCGCAGAGCCGCGCCGCGGTCTTCAGCATGAGCGGTCCCACCGCGGCGAGGGTGACGGGCGGCATCGGCAGGTTGTTGGGCCCCGGGGTGAAGCCCTCCGTCATCAGGGTGAAGCGGTAGTGCTGGCCGAGATATTCGAGCGGCGCCCCGGTCTCCCAGGTGGTCCAGATCGCGCGCAGGGCTTCCACGTACTCGCCCATGCGCGCGGCCGGCGCCGTCCAGGGCACGCTGAAGCGGCGCTCGTTATGGGCGCGCACCTGGGTGCCGAGGCCGACGGCGAAGCGCCCGCCCGTATGCCGCGCCAGTTCCCAGGCCATGGAGGCGACGATCATCGGGCTGCGCGGGAAGGAGATGGCGACGTTGGTCGCCAGCTCGATCCGGCTGGTCGCCAGGCCTGCCATGGCCAGCGGCACGAAGGGCTCGTGCTTGTTCTCGTTGGTGACGACCATGTCGATGCCGCAGTTCTCGGCGGCCTTCGCCACGGGGCCGCAGCGGCGCCAGTCCTCGACCGGCAGGTTGATGGCGACGCGCATCGGACAGGTTCCTCACCCCTTTGGCCGCAAGGGTAGCGCTGCCCCGCTGGCCGCGCGACCGGGGTGCCGCTAGCCTCCCCGGCAACGATACGGGGGAGAAGTCCGCATGCGCCGCATCCTGCTGCACGCGCTGCTCGCGCTTGGGCTTGCCGCATCGGCGGCTGCGCAGACCCTGCCCGATCGCCCGATCCGCATGATCAACACCGGGGCCGCCGGCGGCGGAACCGAAGCGCCGGCGCGGCTCATCGCGCAGATCATCTCCGAGGCGGTGGGGCGCACGGTGGTGGTGGAGCCGATGCCCTCGGGCGGCGGCGTCGTAGCGGTGACGACGGTGGCGCGGGCGCGGCCGGACGGCATGACCATCCTCTCGGCGACCTCCGCCATCATCACCTTGCCGCATATCGAGCCAGACACGCCCTATCGCGCGCGCCGCGATCTGGTGGGGCTCAGCCAGCTCAATGCCGGCGGCAACATCCTGATGGTGAACCCGGCGCTGGTGCCGGCGCGGACGATCGAGGAGTTCGTCGCCTGGGCGAAGCGGCAGCCGCAGGGCGTGGACATGGGGAACTACGGCTACGGCTCCTCCTCGCATCTCTTCGCCGCGCTGTTCGGGCTGCAGGCGGGGCTGAACCTGACGCATGTGCCGATCCGCGCCGGCCTGCTGACGCAGATCCTGGGCGGGCATGTCTGCTGCGTGGTGATCGACACCTCCAGCGCGTCGTCGCAGTTGCGCGGCGGCCCGATGCGCATCCTGGCGGCAAGCGGGCCGGGGCGGCTCGCGGCGCTGCCGGAGGTTCCGAGCTTCACCGAACTCGGCTACCGCAATTTCGACCCGCTGATCTGGCAGGGCTTCTTCGCCCCCGCCGGCACGCCGCCGGAGATCGTGCAGATGCTCGGCCGCGCCATCCATGATGGGCTGCGCCGGCCCGAGGTCGCGCAGCGGATCCGCGACTGGGGCTTCGAGCCGGTCGGCAGCCTGCCCGATGAGTTCGCCGCCCGGTTGCAGCGAGAGGACGAGGTCTGGGGCGAGGTCGCGCGGGCCACCGGGATCCGGGCGCAGCGGTGAGCGGTCCAATGACCGGAGCGCCGCGAGGCGCGCCGGTCTGAATCGGCCCGCCGACACCCTGCCGCCCCCTGGTCGGACGACCGCCCCTGCGGCAAGATCGCGGTCAGGAAACACGTCCAGGATCGTCATGCCACCCGAACCATCCCTCGCGTCCCCCGCCATCGGGACGCCCTGGCCGCTGCGCGACAAGGTCGCCTTCGCCGGGATCGGCACCTCGCGCTTCGGCAACTTCCCCGAGACCGACAGCTACGGCCTGGGCTGCGAGGCGCTGAACAGCGCACTCGACGATGCCGGGCTGACGACAAAGGACATCGACGGGCTGATCGTCTGCCGCATCCCGTCCTACGAGCGCTTCGCCGAGATGACGGGCATCAACCCGCAATACTGCCTGCTGACCGAGACCGCGGGCCGCTTCTCCGGCGTGTCGATGGCGCTGGCGGCGCAGGCCATCGCGTCAGGGGCGGCGAAGAACGTCGCCCTGGTCTACGGCAACAACGGGCGGTCCGTCCGCATGCTCTATGGCGGCGGCGACAGCCAGTGGAGCCCCTGGGGCATGACCAGCCCCGGCGCCTCCCACGCCATGATGTGGCGGCGGCACAACCACGAATTCGGCACGACGCACGAGGATCTTGGCCCCGTCTCGGTCGCCTTCCGCCACCATGCCTGCCTGAACCCGGATGCCGTGATGAACGGCCGGCCGATCACGCTGGAGGACCACGCCGCGGCGCGGCCGATCTGCGACCCGCTGAAGCTGCTGGACTATTGCCTGATCAATGACGGTGCGGTGGCCTGGATCATGACCAGCGCCGAGCGGGCGAAGGACATGAAGCGGCCGCCGGTGCTGCTCTCGGGCTATGCGCGGCAGGACTGCTTCGCCTATGGCGCGGCGCCGCCGACCGACTACTGGCATCCGACGCTGTCGGCGTGCCGGTCCGTTTACGACCGCGCTGGCATCGGCCGCGACGACATCCAGGGCCTCGGCATCTACGACAATTTCTCGCCGACGGTGCTGTTCAGCCTGGAAGGGCTCGGCTTCTGCAAGCAGGGCGAGAGCGGTGACTTCGTGAAGGGCGGCACGCTGCAACTCGGCCAGGGGCGCTGGCCGACCAACACCTCCGGCGGGCATCTCTCCGACAGCTACATGCAGGGTTGGGGGCTGATCGCCGAATGCGTGCGCCAGCTGCGCGGCGATTGCGGCGCGCGGCAGATCCCGGACGCCAAGGCCATGCAGTACATCTGCGCCACCAACATCGCCCAGAGCGCGATCCTGCGGAGGGCCGACGCATGAGCCTGCAGACCCGCCCCAAGCCCCTCGTCGACAACTGGAACAAGCCCTTCTGGGCCGCCTGCGCCGAGGGCAAGCTGCGCCTGCAGCGCTGCAAGGCCACGGGTAAGTGCTTCTATCCGCCCGCGCCCGTTTCTCCCTTCACCGGCAAGCCGGACTGGGAATGGGTGGACGCATCGGGGAAAGGCACGATCTGGTCCTGGGTGGTGTTCCACCAGGGCTATTTCGGCGGGATGAAGGACGAGCTTCCCTATCCCGTCATCATGGTGGAACTCGACGAGGGTCCCATGCTGCTGACCAACATCGAGGGCATGGAGGAGGAGGACATCGCCATCGGCAAGCGCGTCTCCGTCCGTTTCCCCGGCGGGCCCGAGGGCTTCACCCTGCCGCAATTCGGCCCGGAGGCCTGAGCGCGATGTCCGACGAACTGATCGTCACCCGTCATGACGGCTGGGCCGAGCTGCGCATCAACCGCGAGGCGCAGCGAAACGCGATGAACCGCGCGACGCGCCAGGGCCTGCTGCGCGTCTTCGAGGAGCTGAAGGGCCAGGCCAAGGCGATCGTCATCACCGGCACCGGCGTCGCTTTCTGCGCCGGCATGGATCTCAAGGAGCGCGAGGCCGACCGCAAAGCCGGCATCGAGGGTGCCGGCGACGAGTGGATCTCGGTCAACATGGCGATCAAGGAGCATCCCTCGATCTTCATCGCCGCGGTGAACGGGTTGGCGCTCGGCGGGGGCTCCACCATGATCGCCTGCTGCGACCTGGCCGTCGCCAGCACCAAGGCGAGCATCGGCTGCCCCGAGATGGGCTTCGCCACCTATCCCGGCATGGCGGG
>JAIYAI010000633.1 GCA_027489135.1 Acetobacteraceae bacterium | reverse complement strand
GTCGTGGCCGTGGGCGTGACGACGCGCCGGGCGACGACTCGCAGACCGCGCGGCGCGGGGCCGACGACGCCCCGGGTGATGACCACGGCGGCCGTGGCCGCGGCCGCGACGACGCGCCGGGTGATGACCATGGCGGTCGTGGCCGTGGCCGCGACGATGCGCCGGGCGATGACCATGGCGGTCGTGGCCGTGGGCGTGACGACGCGCCGGGCGACGACTCGCAGACCGCGCGGCGCGGGGCCGATGACGCCCCCGGTGATGACCGTGGCGGTCGCGGTCGTGGGCGGGACGACGCGCCGGGTGACGACCATGGCGGGCGCGGTCGCGGCAGCGATGACCCGCTCGGCGACGACTCCCTCTTTCTCTTCGCGCGTCACGGGCGCGACGATGCCCCGGGGGATGATCATGGCGGACGCGGTCGCGGGCGCGACGACGCGCCAGGCGACGACCATGGCGGCCGTGGCCACGGGCGCGACGATGCCCCGGGCGATGACCATGGCGGTCACGGGCGCGATGACCTGCCCGGCGACGACCATGGTGGCCAGGGGCATGGCTTCGATGATGTCGGCCTCGGCCTCACCACGGATTGGGCGCTGATCTGACGCCGTCAGGGCCGGGGCGGCAGCGCCCCGGCACCCTGGCCGCATCAGGCCGGTACCGGGCGTGCCACCGCGCCGCGGTGCCGGAAGGCGAGCGCCTCCGCCACATGGGCGCGCTGCACGCCGGCGCTGCCGGCAAGATCGGCGATGCTGCGTGCCACGCGAAGGGTGCGGGTATAGCCGCGCGAGGACAGGTGCAGCCGCTCCGCCGCCTGCTCCGCCAGCGTCCGCGCCGCCGCATCCAGCATCAGGCTCCGTTCCAGCACCTGGCCCTCGGCGCCGGCGTTGCAGCGCGGCCCCTCCGCCCCGTAGCGGGCGCGCTGGCGGTTGCGCGCGGCTTGCACGCGCGCCGCGACCGCTTCCGTGGTCTCGCCGGCGGGGGCACGCGACAGTTCGGCGGGCGGCACCGGCACCACCTCGATCGTCAGGTCCATGCGATCCAGCAGCGGCCCGGAGAGCTTGGCCTGGTAGTCCTCGCCGCAGCGCGGCGCGCGGGTGCATTCGCGTCCCGCGGCGTCGCCTAGGTAGCCGCAGCGGCAGGGATTCATCGCCGCGACGCACTGGAAGCGCGCGGGGTAGGAGACGTGGTGGTTGGCGCGGCTGATGGTCGCCCGCGCCGTCTCCATGGGCTGGCGCAGCGCCTCCAGCGCGGGGCGGGGGAATTCCGGCCATTCGTCGAGGAACAGCACGCCGTTGTGGGCCAGGCTGATCTCCCCGGGCCGGGCGCGGTTGCCGCCGCCGATCAGTGCGGCCTGGCTGGCGGAATGGTGCGGGTCGCGGAAGGGGGGGCGCATCACGAGGCGCCCGCCCTCCAGCAGACCCGCGACGGAGTGCACCATGCTGACCTCCAGCGCCTCGGCCGGCGTCAGGTCCGGCAGCAGCCCCGACATGCGCTGCGCCAGCATGGACTTGCCGCTGCCGGGGGGGCCGATCATCAGCAGGTTGTGCCCGCCGGCGGCGGCGATCTCGAGCGCGCGCTTGGCGCTTTCATGCCCCTTCACCTCCGACAGGCAGGGCCCGCGCGACGCGGTGGGGCGCAGCGCGGGCGGCTCCGGCGGGCTCAGCACCTGCGTGCCGCGGAAATGGTTGACCAGGGCGAGGAGATCGGGCGCCGCCAGCACCTCCACCGTCCCGGCCCAGGCGGCCTCGCCACCCTGGGCCGCGGGGCAGATCAGGCCGAGCTCGCGCGCCGAGGCGCCGAGGGCCGCCGGCAGCACCCCGGCCACGGGCTGGATCGACCCGTCGAGCGAGAGTTCGCCGAGCGCCGCGTAGCCGGCCAGGTCTTCGCGCGGCAGCACCTCCATCGCGGCCATGACGGCCAGCGCGATGGGCAGATCGAAATGCGATCCTTCCTTGGCGATGTCGGCGGGCGCGAGGTTCACCAGCACCCGTTTCGGCGGCAGGGAGAGGCCGAGGCCGGTCAGCACCGCGCGCACGCGTTCCTTGCTCTCGGCGACGGCCTTGTCCGGAAGGCCGACGAGAAGGAACGCAGGCAGGCCAGGCGCGATCTGCACCTGCACCTCGACCGGCACGGCCTCGATCCCGGCGAAGGCGAAGGTCGGCATGCGGGCGATTGTCATGGCTCCGGAACATAGAGTGTTCCGAATGCGAATCAAAGAACCAAGATTGGCGGCCTCGTGGCGCGACCGTTAGCCTTGCCGGCATGCAGATTTCCGGCATCTGGGCGGCCCTGCCGACGCCCTTCCTGGCCGATGGGGCCCTCGACCTGGCCGGCATCGCCGCCAATGCGGTGCACTGCCGGGACGCGCTCGGCCTCGACGGCGTCTTCTGCCACGGGCTGATGGGGGAGGGCTGGTCGCTCTCGCTGGCGGAGCGGCAGGCCGCGTTGGAAGCACTGCTGGCCGGCGCCGCGGGGGCGCTGAAGGTCGGCGTGGTGGTGAACCACCATGCGCTGGCGGAGAGCATCGACCTCGCCCGTCACGCGGCGCGCGCGGGCGCGCACCACATCGTGCTGATGCGGCCCGCGGGGCTGTTCGGGCCGGAGGAGCACCTCGCCTACGCCCGTGCCGTCAGCGATGCCGCGGCAATCCCGGCCGTGCTCTTCGACGGGGAGGCGGCGGGCTGGGCGCCGGCGACGATCCGCGCGCTGGCGGCGGAGGGGCGGCTGATCGGCGTGAAGTGCACCCGCGACTTCGATGCCATCATCGCCGTGCGCGCGGCGGTCGGCGACGTCGTGCCGGTCTGCGACCCCTATGAAGGCCATGCCCTGGCAAACCTGCTGCGGTTCGGTGTGCGCACGCTCTATGCCGATCCGGAGCCCTACCTGTTCCAGACCGCGGCGCGGCGCGACGTCGCGGCGCTGCTGACGGCGACCGATCCGGGCGCGGCGGCGGCGCTCTTCGCGGCGATGGAGCCGCTGCGCATCGTCTACCAGCGCTGGATCCTGGAGCCGCTGCGCCGGGGCCGCGCGCCCTGTGCCGCGTTGAAGCACTGGTGCGCGCGGATCGGCATGGCGGCGGGGCCGGTGCGGGCGCCGCTGCGTCCGCTGGCGCCTGAGGAAGCCCGGGCGCTCGACGTCGCCCTGGATGCCGCCGGCGTCAGCCCGCCAGGCTGAGCGCGCGCCGCCAGACCCGGATGTAGTTGCCGGACCACAGCAGCGAGAGCGCGGCCTGGTCGTAGCCGCGTGCCGCCAGCGCCGCGGTCAGGTTCGCCGTCTCCGACGCGTCCTTCCAGCCCGCGATGCCGCCGCCGCCGTCGAAATCGGAGGACAGCCCGACATGCTCGATGCCGATGCGCGCCACGGCGTGGTCCACATGGTTCGCCATATCCTCGACCGAGGCGTCGTTCTTCTGACCCTGCGGCATCTTCTTGAGGAAGGCGTCGAGCGCGGTGATCTGCGCGACGCCGCCGACCTGGCGGATCATGTCGAGCTGCTCGTCGTCGATGCCGCGGGGATGGTCGCAGAGCGCGCGGCAGGCCGTGTGTGTCGCCACGATGGGCGAGCGCGAGACCTCCGCCGCCTGCATCATGCCCTTCTTCGAGACGTGCGAGACATCGACCAGCAGCCCCGCCCGGTTCAGCGCGCCGATCGCGTCGCGTCCGAAGGCGGAAAGGCCGCCATGCTCCTCGGGCCCCGCATCACCCAGCTTGGGCAGGTGGATGGCGCTGTCGGCGATGTCGTTGTGGCCGTTATGCGTCAGCGTCAGGTAGTGCGCGCCGAGCGCCCGCCAGCGCGCCGGCGCCGACAGGTCGCGGCCCATGGAATAGCCGTTCTCGACCGCCGAGAGCACGGCGGTGGCGCCGGCGGCGTAGGCGGCCTCCAGCTCATCCGGCGTCGTGCAGAAGCGGCGGGTGTCTCCATCGGCCCGCGCCTGGATGTGGCGCAGCATCGCGTCTGCGCGGGCGGCGGCGGCGGCATGGCCCTCGGCGTCGCGCTTGCCCTGGCCGACATAGGCGATGAAGACCGCGGCGCGGAGGCCGCCGCGCAGCATCTTCGGGTAGTCGACGCGCTGCTCGGTCTCGGTCAGCCAGTCCGGCGTCTCGGGCCACTTGATGTCGATATGCGTGTCGAGCGTGAGCATTCAGGCATTGCCCCAGGCGGTCAGGAAGCGTTCGAGCAGCGTGCCGATGACGTCTACGTTGTAGCCGCCCTCCTGCACGATCGCCGCGGGCAGCTTCAGGCCCCCCAGCAGCGCGCCGGCGCGGGCGAAGCCGTCCTCCGTCACGGAGAGCGCGTTTAGCGGTTCGTCCTTGCTGGCATCGAAGCCGAGGGAGACGACCAGAGCCTCCGCCCCGAAGCGCTTCGCCGTGTCGATGCCGTGCTGCACGGCGGCGATCCAGCCATCGTCGGCGGTGCCGAAGGCGAGCGGCAGGTTCAGGTTGAAGCCCGCGCCCTCGCCGGCGCCGGTCTCCTCCGCGTGTCCGGTGAAGAAGGGGTAGTAGCGGTTCGGGTCGCCATGGACGGAGACGGTCAGCACGTCGCCCCGGTTCCAGAACAGGCCCTGGGTGCCGTTGCCGTGGTGGCTGTCGATGTCGATCACCGCGACCTTCGCCGCGCCGGCGTCGCGCAGCGCCTGGGCGGCGAGGGCGGCGTTGTTGATGTAGCAGTGGCCCCCTGCACGCGCGGCATAGGCGTGGTGGCCGGGCGGGCGGCAGAGCGCATAGGCGCTGCGGCCCTGCGCGGCCTCCGCGGCCGCGGCCAGCGCCACGCCGGCGGCGCCGATCGAGGCCTCCCAGGTGCCGGGGCCGATCGGGCAGGCGTTGTCGGCGGTGTACCAGGCGACCTTGCCGACCACCGTCTGCGGGCAGCGGCCGCCATTCGCCAGCGCATCGGCCGTGGCGTGCATGTTGGCGACCACTTCCGGTCCCTTGGAAGGTAGCGCCTGCCACTCGGCGACGCAGGTCTCGAGGAAATCGAGATAGTCGCGGCTGTGCAGCGTCTCCATCTGCGCGCGCGTCGCGGCCGGCGCGGTGGTGGGCGGAAGGCCCATGCGGTGCAGCGCCGCTTCCAGCGCGGCGGCGCGGGCAGGGATCTCGTAGTTCGGCTTCACCTCGCCACGGATGAGGAAGAAGCGGGGTGTGTGCCGGGCCTGGCCCGGATCGGCGAAGGTCTTCATGGGCGTTCAGGGTGGCAAGCGCGGTGCGGCCTGTCCACGCGCCGGGTGGCGGGGGCGGGGGCACGGGTCTAGCCTCGGCGGCATGACAGCCCCGATCGACCCCGGCGCCCGCCAGGCCATCCTCGACGCCGTCGCCGCGCTGGAGGGGGAGGCGGTGGAGACGCTGCTGCGCCTGACGCGCTGCCCCTCCACCCTCGGCAACGAGCTTTCCGCGCTGAACGAGATGGCGCGGATCTACGAGGGGCTGGGCCTCGCGCCGCGCCGCGTGCCCGTGGTGCCGGACGCGCTGCGCGACCATCCGGGCTTCTCGCCGCCGCTGATCGGCTACGAGGGCCGCGACAACGTCGTCGCGGAATACACGCCGCGCGAGGGCGGCGGCCGCAGCCTGTGCCTGCAGGGCCACGTCGACGTGGTGCCCGAGGGCGCGGCCGACATGTGGGAGACGCCGCCCTACGCGCCCGCGATCCGCAACGGCCGGGTCTATGGGCGCGGCGCCGGCGACATGAAGGCGGGGATCGTCTCCTATTGCATGGCCTTCAAGGCGCTGCGCCTGGCTGGCCTCGCTCCCGCGGGCCCGGTGCAGATGGCCTCCGTGATCGAGGAGGAATGCACCGGCAACGGCGCGCTCGCCGCCATGCTGGCGCTGCCGCGGCCGGATGCGGTGATCATCCCGGAACCGGGGCCGGGCTATGCCGCCCTCTACACGGCGGAGGTCGGCGTGGTCTGGGCCTAGGTCACCGTCAGCGCCCGCCCCGCCCATGTGCGGGACATGCAGGCCGGGGTGAACGCGATCGAGGCGGCATCGGCCATCGCCGCCCGCTTCAAGGACTACGAGGCGCGGCAGAACCGCGCGGAACACATCCACCCCGCCTTCCACGGCGTGAACCATCCGGTGAACGTGAACCTCGGCACCATCGAGGGCGGCGAGTGGAACTCCTCCGTGGCAACGCGCTGCCGCATCGGCCTGCGCGTCGGCGTGATGATGGGATACACCGCGGCCCAGACGAAGGCAGATATCGAGCAGATCGTGGCGCAGGCCACGACCGATCCCGCGTTGCGCGGCGCGCAGGTGAAGCTGGAATTCAAGGGCTTCATGGCCGACCCCTGCGTCTTCGACACCGGCACCGAGATCGTCCGCCTTGCGCGCCGGTCCTTCGCCGAGGTCACCGGCAGCACGCTACGCGACTACCCCGCGACGGGGCTGACCGACGGGCGGCACTACGCGCTCTACCAGGGCGTGCCCGTCGCCTGCTTCGGCCCCGATGCGGTCGACATCCACGGCATCGACGAGAATGTCGGCATCGAGAGCATGCACGGCATCACCCGTACCATCGCGCTGACCATGGCCGAATGGTGCGGCGTGGAAAGGAGCGCGCCATGATCCTCCGCCTGCTGCCACTGGCCCTGCTGGCCGCCTGCGCCATCGCCCCACCGCCCGAGGCGCCGGACGCCGTCGCCGCGCCGGCGGTGGAGGAGGCGGGGCGCATCGCCCAGGTCGATCCCGCCCGCGCCGCGTTCTGCGTCAGCCAGGACATGCCCGACAGCCACGTGCTGCTGGTGCAGGACGGCGCGGCGGTGCGCCCCGCCGCGGGGCCGGACTATGCCCTGACCCTGGTGTTGGCGGAGGAGCAGTCCCTGGCCTGGCGGTTGCTTGTCGCCTCGGGCGTCGCCGACCCGGCGGCGACCGCCGCGCGCCTGCGCCAGGCGCTGGCCGGCTGCATGGGGCGCATCGGACGGGACACATGACCCACAACCTGCCGCTCTCCGGTGCCCGGCTCTGGGACAGCCTCATGCAGATGGCGCGCTTCGGCGGGCTGCCCGGCGGCGGCTGCAACCGCCAGGCGCTGACGGATGCGGACGCGGAGGGACGGCGGCAGTTCATCGCCTGGGGCGAGGCGCTGGGCTGCGCGGTCAGCATCGACCGCCTCGGCAATATCCGCCTGCTGCGGCCCGGCCGCGACCCCGCGCGCAAGCCCGTCGCCATCGGCAGCCACCTCGATACCGTGCCCACGGGCGGCAAGTTCGACGGCGTCTATGGCGTGCTCGCCGGCCTCGAGATCCTGCGCGCGCTGCACGAAGCCGGCGCGGAGACCGAGGCGCCGATCATGGTCATCGACTGGACCAACGAGGAGGGCGCGCGCTTTTCTCCGCCCATGGCCGCCAGCGAGGTCGCCATGGGCATCCGCCCCGAGGCCGAGTTGCTGGCCACCCCCGAACGCGCCGGCCCCGCCACCTTCGGCGAGGAACTCGCCCGCACCGGCTTCGCGGGGTCCGCCGACCCTGCGGCGCTGCAGGACCTCGGCGCCTATTTCGAGACGCATATCGAGCAGGGCCCGGTCCTGGAGCAGGAGGGCGCGGATATCGGCATCGTCACCCATGCCCTCGGTGCCCTGACCTTGGAGGTGACCTTCACCGGCCGCGACGGGCATGTCGGATCGCCGATGGAGGGACGGGCCGATGCGCTGGCCGCGGCGTCGGAATTCGTCCTCGCCGTGGATCGGATGGCGCGGGCGACGGACGGGCAGGGCATCGGCGCGGTGACGAGGCTGCTGCTGACACCGGATGCGCGGGGCAACATTCCCTCGGGCGCCTGGATGGTCTGCAGCCTGCGGCACCATACCCAGGCGGGCCTCGATGCGCTGGTCGCTGGCGTGACGGCGGAGGCGAAGGCGATTGCCGCGCTCCGACCCGGCATCGCGGCGGAGGTGGTGCCGCAATGGGGCTATCCGCAGACCGCCTTCGATCCCGCGCTGTATGGCCGGATGGAGGCCGCCGCGGCGCGGCGGGGCCTGAAGGCCCGGCGTATGGCCTGCCCGATCGGGCATGACGCCATCCATGTCGCCCGCACCCTGCCGGCGGCACTGATGTTCATCCCCTGCCATGGCGGTCTCAGCCACAACGAGGCCGAGAGCATCACGCCCGAATGGGCCGAGGCGGGGCTGCTGGTGCTGGCCGATGCGGTGCTGGAGACGGCCGGCCTTGTCCGATGAATGATCCCGCGCGCGGCGACCTACGCCGCGTGCTGATTGCCCGGGGCTTGCGCGCCTTCGGCGACGGCTTCGCCGCCATCCTGCTGCCGATCCATCTCTCGCTGCTGGGCTTCGCGCCGCTGGCGGTGGGCGTGATCTCGACCGCAGCGCTACTCGGTTCTGCGCTGCTCTCCCTCGGCCTCGGGCTGCTCGGGCACCGGGTCCGGCGGCGCGTGGCGCTGGTCGCGGCGAGCGTGCTGATGGCCGGGACGGGCGCGGCCTTCGCCTGGTTCGACGGCTTCTGGCCGCTGCTGCTGGTGGGCCTCTTC
>JAIYAI010000319.1 GCA_027489135.1 Acetobacteraceae bacterium | reverse complement strand
GACAAGGAGACGCTGCTCGCCGACCTCGACGCCCCGGGCAAGGAAGCGGTGATCTGCCGCGGCGGCGATGGCGGCTTCGGCAACGCGCACTTCAAGACCAGCACCAACCGCGCCCCGCGCCGGTCCGACAAGGGCCATCCCGGGGAGGAGCGCTGGCTCTGGCTGCGCCTCAAGCTCATCGCCGATGCCGGCCTGGTCGGGCTGCCGAATGCCGGCAAGTCCACCTTCCTCGCCGCCGTCAGCGCGGCGAAGCCGAAGATCGCCGACTACCCCTTCACCACGCTGCATCCGCAGCTCGGCGTCGTGCGCCTCAACGCGACGGAAGAGTTCGTGCTGGCCGACATTCCCGGCCTGATCGAGGGCGCGCACGAAGGTGCGGGTCTCGGCGACCGCTTCCTCGGCCATGTCGAGCGCTGCGCGGTGCTGCTGCACCTGATCGATGGCAGCCAGCCCGACCCCGCCGGCGCCTATCGCACGATCCGCGAGGAACTCGCCGGCTACGGCAACGGCCTGGCGGAGAAGCCGGAGATCGTCGCGCTGAACAAGCTGGATGCGATGACGCCCCAGGCCCGGAGCAGTCGGGTCAAGGCCTTGGAGCGCGCCGTGGGCCGCAAGGTGCACCTGATCTCCGGCGCGACCGGGGAGGGTGTGCCGCAGATCCTGCGGGCGCTCGCCGACACCATCGCCGGCCGGCGCCGGGCCGCCTAGAAAACATCCAGCCTTTCCAGGGGCATATACGGAACGCCGGACAAAATCGGCGCTCCTCCCCCGATGCCAGGGCATAGTTCGCCCCGTGACCCATAAACTCTAAAGGAATTCTTTCCTCTCTTCAACTGCCGGTGAGCCCCGGGGTGCAGGGGCGGCGCCCCTGCCGGAGCGCGAGGCAGCGCCCCGCCCCTACCCCTTCAGCGCGTCGCGCAGCTTCTTCTCCTGCTCGTCGGTCAGGTTCGTGCGCAGCACCGTGCCGCCGAACTGCGCCATCTCCGGCAGCACCTTGTCGGCCGTCACCTTCCGCACCAGCACGCACAGCGCCGCCTGGCCCGGCTGCAGCGCATCCGCCGCGCTCTTCACGAACTTGTCGTCGATCCCGACATCCGTGAGGTACCCGCTCAGCGCCCCCGCGCCGGCGCCCGCGGCCATGCCAAGCAGCGGGTTCAGGAACAGGATCCCGATCAGCGTGCCCCACATCGCGCCGCCGGCCGCACCGGCGGCGGTGGTGTTGATCATCTGGTGCAGCTTCACGGAGCCATCGGCCATGCGCTCCGCGATCACCGCGTCGCCGAGCTCGATCAGGTATTCCTTCTGCAGCGCCAGCAGCTTCGCGCGCGCCGCCTCGGCGGTCTTCTCGTCGGGGTAGGCGATGACGATCAGGTCGGCCATGTGCCGGTCTCTCCCATGGGTGGATGCCGGCGCGACGATGGGCCGGCGCCGACCGCCCACGCAAGGGCGGACGGTGTCGGAATCCGGCGCCGCCTATCCCAGCCGTCCCGTCGCCGCGCGGCCGGGCGCGTGCTATCCGCCGCGCCCAGCATGACCGCCCCCCTTCCCTCCCTCGCCGCCGCCCGCCGCATCGTCGTGAAGATCGGCTCCGCCCTCGTCGTCGACGAGCAGGACGCGGCGCCGCGCGCCCGCTGGCTCGCCTCCGTCGCAGCGGATGTCGCCGCGCTCCGGGCCCGCGGCGTGGAGGTGGTGATCGTCTCCTCCGGCGCCATCGCGCTCGCCCGCCGCGCCCTCGGCCTGACGCGCCGCAAGCTCCGGCTCGAGGAGAAGCAGGCCGCCGCCGCGGTCGGGCAGATCCGCCTGGCCGGCGCCTGGGCGGAGGCGCTGAAGGGCCAGGGCCTGAATGCCGCGCAGCTCCTGCTGACGCTGGAGGACAGCGAGGACCGCCGCCGCTACCTCAACGCCCGTGCCACCCTCGGCACGCTGCTCGACCTCGGCTGCATCCCCGTGATCAACGAGAACGACACGGTGGCCACCACGGAGATCCGCTTCGGCGACAATGACCGCCTCGGCGCGCGCGTCGCCGAGATGATCGCCGCGGACGCACTTGTGCTGCTGTCGGACATCGACGGGCTCGACACCGCCGATCCGCGCAACGACCCCGGCGCCGCCCACCTGCCGGTGGTGGAGCGCATCACCGACGAGATCATGGCCATGGGGGGAGAGCCGCCGCCGGGCTATTCCTCGGGCGGCATGCGGACGAAGCTGATCGCGGCGCGCATCGCGACAGGCGCAGGCTGTGCGATGGCGATCGCCCTCGGCAAGCGCGACCACCCCCTGCAGGCGCTGGTCGACGGCGCCCGCTGCACCTGGTTCCTGCCGGCCGAGGAGGGACGCTCCGCCCGCAAGCGCTGGATCGCCGGGTCGCTGGCGCCGCTGGGGACGCTGGTGGTGGACGCCGGGGCGGCGCGGGCGCTGAAGCGCGGCTCCTCGCTGCTGCCAGCCGGGGTGCGCCAGGTGGACGGGCAGTTCCACCGCGGCGACCCGGTCAGCGTTCGGGATGCGGAGGGGCGGGAACTCGCGCGCGGCCTTTCGGCCTATGACGCGGAGGATGCGCGCCGCATCGCCGGCAGCCGGTCCGACGCGATCGAGGCGATCCTCGGCTGGCGCGGCCGCGACGAGATCGTGCACCGGGACGACCTCGTGGTGCTGTAGCCGGGCGGTCCGCCGGGCCGTCACCACATCGGGGGAGGTCCGGCCGGCGCGCGCCTCTGCTGCTCCTTCGACCGACGAAATCCTTATCCCCGAAACGATCACGGGGAAGACCTTCTGGCATGTCACCGCGCATGCCGAGCCCTTCGGCGCGAACGGCTTCCGCTGGGTCCCCGGCGCCATGTGGATGACCAAGGCCGCGGCGATCACCGGCGAGGGGGAGACCGGTCACCATCGATGTCGCCATCGCCACCGCCGCCGTCGTACCGGGCGATCGTCGACCGACCCTCGCCCCCCTGGGCGAGGTCCAATTCCAGCCCCGCATCCATCCGAACGACGAGGTCATCCCCGGCAACCGCATCCGGGCCAGTGGAGCGCTGCCGCTGCCGGCCAACCCGCCGGCCGCCGAGCGCGCCGGCTGCGCCGGCCGGGGGAGTAGGCCGTGCAACTCGCATCCGTCCGCGCCCTGAAGCCGGAAATCCACGACCGCGTCGTGAAGCCCCTCGTCGCGGAGGCGTTGGCGGCGGGGCGGATCGGCGTGACGGCGCACCCTCGCCACCGCGACCCGACGGCAGCCCACCATCGCCCTCGGCGTGGCCAAGGGACGGCGCAAGGGCGACCTTCGGCTGGCGATCCGCATCCAGCGCGCGTCGCGGAGGCGGCGCGGGTGCATGCGCCGGTCGTCGGCACAGGCCTGACGCGGGTAGGGGAGGCCTTCACGCTGGAGGTCAACCTCGGCGCGGCGGCCCCAGCGCCAGACGACATGC
Source organism: Acetobacteraceae bacterium (assembly GCA_027489135.1). Taxonomy (GTDB): domain Bacteria; phylum Pseudomonadota; class Alphaproteobacteria; order Acetobacterales; family Acetobacteraceae; genus JAIEOP01. The sequence goes on along the minus strand of JAIYAI010000319.1, from coordinate 4,537 downwards.
GGCAGGAGGTGCCGGTCGTCCATGACGTGGTGGGCAAGGTCCGGCCCCGCGCGGGGGCTGACGCCCTACCCTCCCGGGACTTCCGCCGGTCGCCGCCGGCGCTTCCACAACTGCCGCCCCACCACGATGATGATGATCGTCACCGCCGTGCCGCCCAGCACCCAGAGCAGCCGGGTCGGGCCGAGCAGCGACCCCAGGAACCAGCCCGCCGCGACGAAGCTGCCTGCCCAGACCCCCGCGGCGATGAAGTTCAGGATGGCGAAGCGCTTGTGCGGCATCCCCGCGATCCCGCAGACCGCCGAGGCTACGTTGCGGATCCCGTAAAGGAAGCGGAACGACAGCACGAAGAGGACGCCATAGCGGTCCAGCAGGACGGCCGCGCGTTCGGCCTGGCGGTTGGCGCGGGGGAAGCGCTTCAGCGCGGACGGCCCCAGCTTGCGGCCCAGGGTGAACCAGGTCTGGTCGCCGGCGAAGGAGCCGAGCCAGACCGAGATCATCAGGATCCATGGATCGATGACGCCAGTCGTCGCGCCCGCAGCGGCGGCGACCAGGACGAAGGTCTCGCCCTCAAAGAAGGCCCAGATCGCCGCAGCGACATAGGCGAGGTTGCCCCATTGCTCCCAGAACGCGTCCAACCCAGTGCCCCCGGCTTTCCCCACAGGATGACGTAAAAAAGAAACGCTTCAAGCCGATTGCGGCGGGGCATGTCACGCGGCCCCCCCCCCATTGCCCAACAATCCTACGCCCGGCAGGCCTGCGAGGTCACGGCCGGCCGGTTTCCGTCGAGGCTACCCCCGCTCCGGTGAAGCCTTCGCCAAGGCCCGCAGCGCGCCGAGTTCCACCTTCCCCAGGGCCGTGCGCGGCAGAACCGGCACCGTGACCAGGTCGCGCGGCTGCTTGAAGCGGGCAATCCGTCCCTCGAAGTGCCGCAGCACCGCGTCCCGGTCGAAGCCGGGGCCGGGGACCACCACCGCGACCGGTACCTCTCCCCAGCGTCCGTCGGGGCGGCCGCAGACCGCACCCTCCGCGACACCGGGCGCGGCCAGAAGCACCCGCTCGACCTCGGCCGGGTAGATGTTCTCGCCGCCCGAGATGATCACATGCTTCAGGCGGTCGGTGAACCAGAACCGGCCGGCGGCATCGACATGGCCGACATCGCCGGTGCGGAACCAGCCATCCTGCAGGGCCTCCGCGGTCGCCTCGGGCGCCTGCCAGTATTCGCGCAGCAGGTTGGGGCCGCGGATGGCGATCTCCCCGGCTTCGCCCGGCGGCAGGGGGATGCCCGCGGCGTCCTGGATGCGGGCCTCGCAGAGCGGCGCGGGACGGCCGATGGAGCCGGGGGCGGCCAGCGCCTCCTCCCGCGTCTGGGCGATGGCGATCGGCGCGGTCTCGGTCGCGCCATAGACCTGCTGCACCGGGATGCCGCGCGCATGGAAAGCCTCGATCAGGTCGAGCGGCACGTCGGAGGACCCGGCACCGATGGCGCGCAGCGAGGAGAGGTCGGCCGTCGCCCAGCGCGAGTGCCCGACCAGCATGCGCATCACCGCGGGCACCAGCAGGGTCAGGGTCGGCCGCCAGGCTGCGCAGGCGTCGAAGAAGGCGTCCGGGTCGACATGCGACAGCAACAGCACCTCGGCCCCGGCCAGCAGGGCCGGCAGGGTCTGGATGTTGAGACCGCCGACATGGAACAGCGGGAGGACGGTCAGCACGCGATCGGCCTCGGTCAGGCCGAAAACGACACGGGCATTCTCCGCATTCGCGACCAGCGCGCCGGCGGTCAGCAGCGCGCCCTTGGGCCGGCCCGTGGTGCCGCTGGTATAGACCAGCAGCAGCGGGTCCTCCGGGTCATCGCGCAGCCCTTCCCAGCCGTAGCCGGGCACGGGCGCGTCGAGGTCGACCAGATGGCAGCCTGACGGCACGGCCGCGGTGGCGAGGGCCTGGAAGGGCGGCAGGGCGAACAGCAACCGCGCCCCGGCATCCTCCAGGATGAAGCGCAGTTCCGGCGCGGCGAGGCGCCAGTTCAGCGGTAGCAGGATCGCCCCCAGCCGCGCGCAGCCCAGCAGCAGCGGAAGCTGAGCGGGATCGTTCTGCGCCAGCCAGGCGACGCGATCGCCGGGCTGCACGCCCTGCGCCGCGAGCATGCTGGCGAAGGCGGCGGCCTGCTGCGCGAGGCCGTCATAGTCGACGAAGGCATCGGCGATGCGGAGCGCCGGCCGGTCGGGCTGCCTGCGCGCGAGATCATCGATGGCCTGCCAGATCACGGCGACCCGGCCTCACTCATCCGTCTCGCCCTTCTCGTAGAGGGCATCCCGGCCGATGCGGTCGATGCAGAGTTCCGCCGTCCAGGGCAACATCAGGCTGCCGCAGCGCGCGTCGCGGTAGATGCGCTCCAGCGGCAGGGTCTTCAGCATGGCCTGGCCGCCGCAGGTGCGCACCGCCTTGGCGGCGAGCGCGGCGGCGTTCTCCATCACCGTGTGCTGGGCGGCCCAGGCGCGCAGCACCTGTTCCTTCGTGGGGTCGGGCCGGGCCTCGGTGACCGCCTGGAACCAGAGCGCCTTGGTCTGCTCCAGCATCACCCGCATCTCGGCGACCGCGATTTGCTTGGTGGGATACATGCGACGCTTCACCGGCGGCATGCCGGGCCATTCTCCGCGCAGGTATGCCACAGTGAAGTCGTAGGCCGCCTGGGCGAGGCCCATGTAGGTGGGGCTGAGGGTCATGAACATGTGCGGCCAGCGGATCGCCGCCTGGAAGTAGAGGCCGGGCGGCATCAGCGCCGCATCCTCCTCGACGAAGACGTCCTGGAAGACCAGGTTGCGGCTGACCGTGCCGCGCATGCCCAAGGGGTCCCAGTCGCCCTCGACGCGCACGCCCGCCGCGTCGCGGGGGATGGCGAGGTACAGCGTGTCGCGGCGGGACAGCACATCGCTGCCCTCCCGCGTCTCCGTGCAGAGGACACCGTAGTAGTCGGCATGGCCGGCGAGGCTGGCGAAGATCTTCTTGCCGTTCACCACATAGCCGCCGGGGACGCGCCGCGCCGTGGTGCCGAAGGCGACGCCGCCCGCCGCCGCGGCGCCGCCCTCGCTGAAGGGCTGCGCATAGATGGCGCCGCGCGAGAGGATGCGGTCGTAGTGCATCGCCCGCCGCCGCAGATGGCCCGCGCGGGTCTCGGCCTCCATCTCGAGGTCGTCGCTCAGCGGCCCGGACCAGAGCGTGCTGCAGACATGCATGTTCCAGGTCAGCGCCGTGGCGCCGCAGTAGCGGCCCATCTCGGCCGCCGTCAGCGCATAGGCGCGGTAGTCGGCGCCGAGGCCACCCTGGTCCCCGGGGATACAGATGCCGAGCAGGCCGTTCGCCGCCATGTCGCGGTAGTTGGCGGTGGGGAAGGACGCGTCGCGGTCCCACTGCGCGGCGCGGGGGGCAAGCACGGCCGCCCCGAATTCCCGCGCCTGCTCGGTCAGCCGCGCTTCCAGCGGCGTCAGGCGGAAGGCGCCAGGCTCGAAGATCGGCGCATCCGGCATTCAGCCGAGGCCCTTCAGGAAGGGCGCCACGGCGGCGGCGAAGGCGTCGGGGTATTCGAGATGCGCGAGATGCCCGGCACCGGGCAGCACCACCAGCGTCGATCCGGCGATCTGCTCGCGCATCCGCTCCATGGTCTTCGGCGGTGCCAGCGGGTCCTTCTCCCCCGCCACAAGCAGGGTCTTCACCGCGATCCGCGCCGTGTCGTCGCGGCGGTTGAAGGTGGTCAGGCACCGGACCGTGGCGCGGTAGGCCTCGGCCGGGGTGGCGGCCATCGCCGCGATGGCGGCGGGCGCGGCCCAGGCCGGCGCGTCCGGCCCCAGCATCGCCGGCATCATCTCCGCGGCAAGGCCCGCCATGTCCCGCCCCTGGTCGAGCGGCGCCAGGCGATCCCGCAGGAAGGCCTCGGCGAAGGAAGGGTCGCGCCCGCCGAAGGCCGGCGTGGTGCCGTAGAGCACGAGGCCGCGCACCCGCTCCGGAAAGGTCAGCGCGAATTCCTGTGCCAGCATCCCGCCGATCGAATGCCCCAGCACGTCGGCCTGCGCGATGCCGCGCGCATCCAGTGCGTCGCGCAGGGCCGACGCCCAGTTCGGGAAGCTTGTCTCCGCCAGCAGGGCGGAGCCGCCATAGCCCGGCAGCGGCCAGTCGATCACCGGCTGCGGCGCGACGGCCTCCACCAGCGGCCCCCAGGCCGCGCCGCCGATGCCGTGCAGGAGAACGAGGGGAATGCTCACGCGACGATCTTTCCTTCGATGACCACGGGCTCGCCATCCAGCGCGATGGTGCAGTTGCGCACGGGGATGTCGAAATGCCCCTCGGTGAAGCGGCCGGCGAATTCGTTGGCGCCGGTCGAGAAGAGGAAATTACCCGCGAAGCAGCGGAGTTCGGTGCCGTTGGTGTCCTCGCGGTCGTAGAAGGCCAGCGCCTCGTAGCGCGCGCGCTCGTTCAGCCCCCAGCCGACATGGCTGACCGCGTAGGCGCTGCGGTCGCCCCAGGCCGCGAGGTAGCGGCGCATCAG
>JAIYAI010000663.1 GCA_027489135.1 Acetobacteraceae bacterium | reverse complement strand
TCGCGGCGCCGGCGGCGATCGGCGAGCTCGTGGATCTCGGGCATCGCCTGGCGCGCCACGCGGCGCCGGCGGCGATCGGCAGGCTCGTGGATCTCGGGCACCACCTGGCGGGCCATGCGGCGTCGGCGGCGATCGGCGAGCTCGAGGATGCCGGGCACCACCTGGCGGGCCGTGCGGCGTCGGCGGCGATCGGCGAGCTCGTGGATCTCGGGCACCGCCTGGCGGGCCATGCGGCGTCGGCGGCGATCGGCGAGCTCGTGGATCTCGGCCACTACCCGTCGCGCCAGCACGACGCCGGCGGCGGAGCTAGGGGCGTGCGAGCGCGACTTCCCGCGCGGCCGGAGCGGCTCGTGTTGGGAACGGGACGACCGCTGCACTTTGCCCTAGGAGTCCGGCAACATGTGCCTGCCATAGAGTGAGGGCGGCGATTACCTCGTCAGCGTAGTCGTGGCGGTCATAGGTCCGCTCGAGCTTGGTTCGGCCGGATACGTGGTTGATCGCGGCCTCGGCGTGGTCGCGCGGCACGCCTAGGCGCGTCATGCCCGTCCGCGCGGTTCGGCGGAGATCATGCCAGCGCCAGCCCGCTACCTTCGCTGCCTTGTCGGTGCGCAGTTTTAGTTTGCCGAATCCTTTGAACCCGCTGCCTGCCACTCGGCCGAGAATTTTGGCGTCCGCGGGCGGCTCGTCCTCCGGCCATACGGCGCGGATCTCGGCTACCGCCTGCGCGGAGAGCGGCACGGTATAGCCGATGCCGTTCTTCGTCCGCGCACCGGGGATCCGCCAACGGCCCGCCGCAAGGTCAATCTCTCCCGCTTCCATGTCGGCGACCTCGGCTTCCCGCGCTGCGGTCAAGATCAACAGCCGGACGAAGGCGCGCAGTTTTGGCGACTCCCGATCGGCGGCCTTCCACACGGCGACGATCTCAGCGTCCGTCAGGACGCGCTCGCGCGCCGGCGGAGGCGGCGCGATCAACCCTGCACCCTTGCGCGGTAGGAGCGGCGTATCAATCCAGCCCTGTGCCTCCGCGAAATTCAGAAACGCCGAGACTGTGCGATAGAGGAAGGCGGATGCACCGACGCCATCCTTTACAGGTGCGCCAGCCTTCCGCTTCTCTGCCGGCCGCTTTCGGCGCGTGGTAACGGTGCGCTTCCATCCCTGGATCAACCCGGTCCAGTCTTGCCGTGTCGTATCGCGTAGAAGCTTTGCGCCGAGGATGGGAATGACTGCTTGGTCACACACCCTACCAACCTCGGCGGCGTATCGCGGCGACCATGGCGCGGACGGATCAGCCTCGCGTGCCGCGCGCCATTCGGCGATGCGCGCATAAACAGTCTCGCCGGCTGCCTCAGCAGCCGCGGCCTTGCGTCGGATCCTGTCGGCCCGAGCCTGGCGCTTCTCTTCTACCGGGTCCCCGCCAGTCCGTAGTGCCGCGGCGGCATCGCGCGCAGCTTCACGCGCGGCGCCGAGGCTCATGCCGGAATCAACCTTTCCTGGGAGGTAGTCGCCGAGCTTGATACGCGTTGAGCGACCGTCGCGCGTTCGGCCGCGGAAGACCCACGACGCGGCACCGGCCTTGGTTAGACGGAAAACTAGGCCCGGCACGTGAGTGTCGCCTACCTCGAGGCGACCATCTGCCGGCGGCTGCACGGCCCGAAGCCAAGCATCATTCAGAAGGCGCTTCGCCACGCGTGTCCCCGATTCAGCTTTCGTGTGTCCCTGCATCTGCCCCCTTAGGGTCTCTGGGGACACACTGGGGACACAGCGGGGACGCAATGCAGCGAGACTATCGGAGACTTCTGTATGTTTGTCGAGACGCAAAAATTAGGAAATAGCTTGCCTTCAGTGTGTCCCCACCACGTGCCTCCTAGAAGAAAATCATGTTCCCAAGCTGAATGTCGGGGGTTCGATTCCCCCCGCCCGCTCCAGACTATCGCAACATCAGCGTCATGCGTGCCGCATGACCCCAGTTGCCGTGGTTTGCTGGACAAGCAGGACCGCCTGCCGCGCCCGCTTCCTCGGCTTGATGCCCAGCGCGATCGCGCATCGGGCGGCGCCGCAGCGTCACGTCCCAGCGTGAGACTTTCCTTGTCCTAACCAGCGGAGCTGCATAGATTCCTTCCCATGTCTGTCGCCAGCAAAACCAGGGAGCCGATCTATCCGGTTGCCTACGCGGCGACGCTTGCCGGCCTCGACCCTCGCACGGCGCGCCGTTGGCTGCGCGGCTATGATTTCGTCCACAACGGCGAACTGCGGCATTCCGGACCCGTGATCCCCGCTGCCAGCGACATGGCGGCAAACGATCTGCTGAGCTTCGAAGACCTGTTGACGCTCCGGCTGGTACGCGGCTTCCGGCAGCACGGGCTCGGCTTGCCGACCATCAAGCGCGCCGCCCAGGCAGCCGCCCACCGTTACGGCCTGGCCAATCCCTTCGTGACGAGGGCGTTCCGCACGGATGGCCGGCAGGTCTTCCTTGAACTCGACAGACAGGGTGCCCTGCGCGGCGAGGACCGCGTTCTGGTCCACGCCCTGACAGGCCAGCAGCAGTTCGTCAGCGTCGTCGAGCCGTCCCTTTTCAGGGATGTCGTGTTCGTCGGCGATGTGCCCGGCGCCTGGTTCCCCATCGGGCAGGACCATGCTGTCGTGGTCCGGCCTGATCGCGCGCTTGGCGCGCCCCACATCGCTGACACCGGCGTGCGAACGGATGTTGTGGCAGAAACAGTGCAGGCGGAAGGCGGCGACGCCGCCGCGGAACATGCCGCCGCCAGCTGGTACGGACTGACGCTTCAGCAGGTGCGCGATGCGGTCACGGCAGAGGCCGGATGGCGACACCAGCTGGCGGCCTGACCTTCGTGCTAGACGAAAACAAGGCCGGGCTCCTGCCGGTGCTGCGTGCATCAAGGGCGCTTGCGCATGAGCGGACTACAGACCTCCAGGCCCAGGGCATTGCGCCAGGTACGCTGGATCCGGATCTCCTGCGCAGCCTGGGAGCCCGCGGGCGCTTCGCCCTGATCGCCCGGGATGGCCGCATGCTTGAGCCGCTGTCGCAGCGCCAAGCTTGGCGCGAATCGGGGGTCACAGTCTTCCTGCTGGGCAAGGCCTGGGGAAACATGAAGCTCGGCGAGTTGTCGCGCAGACTGCTCTTCCTGTGGCCCACCCTGGTCGATCACGCGGAGCAGGGTGGCCAGGGCGTCGCGTGGAGGGTTGCCCCAACGATACCTGGGCCGGCGGCAAATGCGTTCCGGCTCGTCACCGCCAGGCGTGACGAGCCCGACCCGTAGCGGCCCCCCCCCGCCTCGTTTCGCCGCCGCGGCCACGCTACCCTCCCCCGCCATGACCCTCTACGACCTCAAGCCGCGCTTCCAGGCGCTGCTGCGCCCGTATGTCGAGCGCCTCTACGTCGCCGGCGCCACCGCGAACCAGGTGACGCTGGCCGCCGCCGGCGGATCCATCCTGGTAGCTGCGCTGATCATCCTCCTCGGCGCGCCGCCGCTGGCCTTCCTGCTCATCCCCGTCTGGATGCTGGTCCGCATGGCGCTGAACGCCGTCGACGGCATGCTGGCGCGGGAGTTCGGGCAGAAGTCCCGCCTCGGCGCCTACCTCAATGAGATCGCGGACGTGGTCTCCGACGCCGCGCTCTACGCCCCCTTCGCGCTGCTGCCGCCCTTCGGCCCGGCGGGCATCGGCCTCGTGATCCTGCTGGCGATCGTCACGGAATATGCCGGCGCGCTCGGGCCCATGGTCGGCGCCCAGCGGCGGTACGAGGGACCGCTCGGCAAGTCGGACCGCGCGCTGGTGTTCGGCGCGCTCGGCGCCTGGGCCGCCATCGCCGGCGGGCTGCCGGACTGGGCCTGGTGGATCCTGCCCGTCCTGGCCGTGCTGCTGGTGATGACCACCGTGAAGCGTATCAAGGCAGGCCTCTTCGAGGCCGAGGGGACCGTGCCATGACCCGCCCCGTCCAGGAACATCGCTTCCGCACCCATGACGGGACGGAGCTGTTCTACCGCCACTGGCCCGCGCAGGGCTCGGCACCGCGCGGCGCCATCGTGATCTTCCACCGCGGCCACGAGCATTCCGGCCGCGTCGCGCACCTGCCGGACGAGTTCGACCTGCCCGACTTCGCCGTTTTCGCCTGGGATGCGCGCGGCCACGGCCTTTCGCCGGGGGAGCGCGGCTTCAGCCCCTCCATCGGCACTTCGATCCGCGACGTCGGCTGCTTCATCCGCCACATCGAGACCACCTACGGCATCGCCGAGGAGGACATGGCCGTGGTGGCGCAGAGCGTCGGCGCGGTGCTGGTCGCCGCCTGGGCGCATGACTACGCGCCGCGCATCCGCTGCATGGTCCTCGCCTCGCCGGCCTTCAAGGTGAAGCTCTATGTCCCCTTCGCCCGGCCCGGGCTGCGGGCGATGCAGGGGCTGCGGGGGAAGTTTTTCGTCAACTCCTACGTCAAGCCGCAATTCCTGACCCACGACCCGGAGCGCATCGCGTCCTACCGTGCCGACCCGCTGATCACCCGGCCGATCGCGGTGAACATCCTGCTCGGCCTCTACGAGACGGCGGACCGCATCGTCGCCGACGCCGCGGCGATCACCATCCCGACGCAGATGCTCATCTCCGGCGCCGATTTCGTCGTGCACCACGGGCCGCAGCACCGCTTCTACGAACGCCTCGGCACGCCGGTGAAGGAACGGCACGTGCTGCCCGGCTTCTACCACGACACTCTCGGCGAATACGGCCGCGCCATCCCGATCCGCGAGGCGCGGCGCTTCATCCTGGAACGCTTCGCCGCACCGCTGGACCGCCCCTCCCTGCTCGCCGCTGACCGCTTCGGATACACGCGGCAGGAGGCGGATGAGTTGGCGTCCCCCCTGCCGGCGCTGTCGCCGCGGGGCCTCTATTGGTCCTCGACCCGCATGGGCCTGCGAATCGGCGGGACGATGTCGGACGGCATCGCGCTGGGCCACGCGACCGGCTTCGATTCCGGCTCCACCCTCGACTACGTCTATCGCAACCAGGCGCGCGGGTCGGGGCCGCTCGGTCCGGTCATCGACCGCGTCTATCTCGATTCCATCGGCTGGCGCGGCATCCGCCAGCGCAAGCTGAACCTGGAGGCGCTGCTGCGCGAGGCCATGGCAGCGCTGCGCGACGCGGGCATGCCGGTGCGGGTGATGGACATCGCCGCCGGCCATGGCCGCTACGTGCTGGACGCGCTGCAGGGCACGCCGCCTGACGCGATCCTGCTGCGCGACTACAGCGACCTCAACGTCACCGGCGGCCAGCGGCTGATCGCGGAGCGCGGCCTCGATGGCATCGCCCGCTTCATGAAGGGCGACGCCTTCGACGAGGCCGACCTCGCCGCCGTCGATCCGCGCCCTACCCTCGGCATCGTCTCCGGCCTCTACGAGCTGTTCAGCGACAACGCGATGGTGCTCGCCTCGCTGCGTGGCCTGGCCGCCGCGATCCCGCCCAAGGGCCGGCTGCTCTACACCAACCAGCCCTGGCACCCGCAGCTCGAGATGATCGCCCGCGCCCTGACCAGCCACCGCGCCGGCCAGGCCTGGATCATGCGCCGCCGCACCCAGGCGGAGATGGACCAGCTTGTCGCTGCCGCCGGCTTCTGCAAGCTGGACCAGCGCATCGATGAATGGGGCATCTTCACCGTCTCCATGGCGGAGCGGGCGTGACGGCCGAACCGCGGCCCTGGCGCCGTGCCGCGCTCTGGCTGCTGCTGCTCGGCCCCTTCTTCTTCGCCAGCTACGGCTTCGCCACCTGGGTGACGGCGCAGCGCGCCTTTGTGCCGACGCTGTCCTTCGGGTGGGAGCGGTCGATCCCCTTCATGCCCTGGACCATACTGCCCTACTGGTCGATCGATGTGCTCTACGGGATCTCGCTGTTTCTCTGCGCGACGCGGGCGGAGCTGGATACGCATGGCCGCCGCCTGCTGACGGCGCAGATTGTCGCCGTCACGTGCTTCCTGATGGTGCCGCTCCGCTTCGGGTTCGAGCGACCGGAAGCAGAGGGCTGGGCCGGCTTCCTGTTCACGCTGCTCGGCGCCTTCGACAAGCCGTTCAACCAGCTGCCCTCGCTGCACATCGCGCTGCTGGTGATCCTCTGGGTGCTCTATGCGCGCCACGTGCCGCGCTGGGCGCTCTGGCCGCTGCACGCCTGGTTCGCGCTGATCGGGGTCTCGGTTCTGACGACCTGGCAGCACCACTTCATCGACGTACCCACCGGTGCGGCGCTCGGGCTGTTCTGCATCTGGCTCTGGCCGGATGGCGCGCCGAGCCCGCTCAGCGGCGCACGGACGACGCAGGACCCGAAGCGGCGGCGCTTGGCGCTCCGCTACGGGGCGGGGGCGGCGGCCTGCGCCGTGGCCGCACCGCTGATCGGCGGCTGGGGGCTCTGGCTGTTCTGGCCGGCGCTGGCGCTGGGGCTGGTTGCCGGGGCCTATGCGGCGCTGGGGCCCGGCGTGTTCCAGAAGGGGGCGAACGGGCGGCTCAGCCTCGGCGCGGCGCTGCTGCTGGCGCCCTACTTGTTGGGCGCCTGGATCAACACGCGGCTCTGGCCGGGCGACGGGAAGCGGCAGGTGGCGGTGGCCGACGGCGTCTCGCTCGGGCGCCTGCCGACGGCGGCGGAGGCGGCGGGCTATGCGACCGTGGTCGATCTCTGCGCCGAGTTGCCGGGTCGCAGCACGGTGGTGGTCCCGATGCTCGACCTCGCCACGCCGAACCCTGATGCGCTGCGCCAGGCCGCCCGCGCCATCGAGGCCGCGCGCCCTGCCGGGCCCGTGCTGGTCTGCTGCGCCCTCGGTTATTCCCGCAGCGCCGCAGCGGTGGCCACCTGGTTGCTGGCGGCGGGCCGCGCGTCGAGCGCGGAGGCGGCGGTGGAGGTGGTGCGCGCCGCCCGTCCGCACCTGGT
>JAIYAI010000294.1 GCA_027489135.1 Acetobacteraceae bacterium | reverse complement strand
CGCGAAGGAGAAGCGCAGGCCGCCGCCGAAGCCGTGCGGCGCCCACGCAGCCGCGGCCAGGCAGCGCACCCGCGCCGAACCGGAGAACTCGCCGAGGCGGAGCGTGACTTCGACAGGCTGCCCGGCATGCGGCAGATCGGCCAGCAGCCGCGTCACCGCCTCGCGCGCCGCCGGCGGCAGGTCCGCGGCATGGCGCGCCCAGGCCTGCTCCAGCGCGTCGGGCCGCATCGGTGCCTCGATGACGAAGCCGACGCGGCGCCCACTGCCGACGCGCAGCACGAGATTCGCCACCAGCGCCACGGCCGCGCCCAGGATGAAGGGCGAGGCGAGGATCGGCGCGATTTCCGCCGGCAGGCCGCGGGCGAGATCCGGTACCGCCAGCGGCGCGACGGCACCGAAGACGCCGAGCCCCACCACCAGTCCGCGCCGCTGGTCGAGCTTCACCTCTGCCAGCATCTGCAGCCCGTTGGCCAGGACGAGGCAGCCGGTGAAGAGCATCACCCCGGCCACCACCGGGCGCGGCATCAGCACGATGGCCAGCGCCAGCGCGGGGACAAGGGCGATCGCGGTGCAGATCCCGGCCATGGCCCAGGCGATGCGTCGGCTGGCAAGCCCCGTGCTGGCCGTCAACGCCGCCGAGGAGGGCGAGGGATTGATCCCGATCGTGCCGAGGAGGCCGGCGAGGATGGTCCCGATCCCATCGGCCCGCACCGCACGCGCCATCAGGCCGGGCATATCCGCCTGCCGGTCCGGCCCGGCCGCCTTCGCCGCCAGGGCGGAAAGCGCCGCCGCCTTCGTGGTCGCGGCGAAGGCGCCGATCACGAAGGGCAGCGCCAGCGCCGGATCGAAGGCGAGGCCGAGATGGGCGAGCGAGGGCTGCGCGAAGAGCGTCGCGGCGGCGATGGCCGCGCGATCGGCCTCGCCCAGCAGCCCGAGCGCGAGCGCCACGAGGTAGCCGACGACCAGCCCCGCCAGCACGGAGAAGCTGGCCAGGCGCCCCCGCGCCCAGACCGCGAGGCCGGCCGAGATCCCGAAGCAGGCGAACAGCGCCATCCAGGCGGCGCCCGGCGTCGGGCCATGGCCGAGACCCGCCAGGTTGCGCACCGCGATCTCGCCGACGGTCAGTCCCACCAGCAGCACGACGAGGCCCGAGACCTCCGGCGGGAAGACCACGCGCAGGCGCCTGAAGGCGAAGGAAAGCCCCACCTCCACGAGGCCGGCGAAGACCACCATGCCGAAGACGAGCGGCAGCCCGCCCAGCTTCGCCGCCGCGATGCCGGGCACCAGATAGGCGGCCGTGAAGGTCGCCGGCAGCAGGATGCCGGGGCCGATGCCGCGCATGGCCTGCACAGCGGTGGCCAGGCCGAGGACGAGGAAGGACATCGCGATCACCCCGGCGCCGATCTCCGCGGGGATTGCGGCCTCGCGCAGCAGCACCAGGGGAAAGATCACATAGGCCGTGGTGATGCCGCAGAACTGCAGGGCGGCGAGCAGCGTGGTCGCAGCGGGGGCAGAATCTTCGGCAGCATAGCGCATGGGGAATGCTCCTCTTCTGACGTGGGGGATCGGGTCAGCGCGGCCAGTCGGGCCGCAGCACGGGCAGCAGGAAGGAGAGGATCCGGTCGACGCCCAGATGCGTGCGCTCGGCGTCCGGCTCGGCGCGCAGACGCTCCCAAGTGCCGGTCGGGTCGGGCAGCATCACGGGGCCGCCCGGCGCGCCGTAGCGCGGCATGTCCCAGGCATAGGTCGCGCCGCGCAGCACGCGATGGGTCACCTGCGCGCCCTGTTCCGTGAGCACGGCGGCGAGGCCGGCGCAGGCGGCGGGCTCGTTCGCCGGATCGGCATCGCCATGCATCAGCAGCACCGGACGTCCGGCGATGGCGCTGCCCGGCGCGCCGGCTGCTGCCCGCATCGGCGCGTCGCAGCCCGGGTAGAGCAGCACCGCGGCAGCGAGCGGCGTCTCGCCGGTGCGGGCGAGGAGGACGGCACGCGCGCCCTCGCCGATGCCGATGACGGCGATGCGCGCGGGATCGATCTCGGGATCATCGGCCAGCGCCGCGAGCACCGCGCCGAGCCGCAACCCGGCCGGGATCGCTTGCTGCACACCGGGCCCGGACTCGCCGATGAACGCGCTGCCGAAATCAGCTTCGAACGCGGCGACGCCGAGGCCGAGCAGGCGGAGCGCGTAGACCTCGGTCCGCCCGTCCGCGCCGGGCCCGTCGCTGAGCAGGACCACCAGCGGTCCGGGGCCGGTCGTCGCATCCAGGTCGGCGGGGCGCGAATGCAGCCCCGCCATGTCGCCTGCGATCCGGAGGGTGTTGGTGACGCTGCCGTTCCCGCCGTCATGCGGAGCCCGGGTCTCCGACCGGCCGGTCCCGAACGGCAGCAGCACGGCGATGCAGAACGCCCATGCCGTTCGCCGCCAGCGGCCTGACCGCCTGAGCGGCAGGGCGGGCCCTGAGCGGGGTATGGGGTGCGTCATGAGCGCTGCTCCGGCTGGGAGATCGGCGATCCGCCGAGGCCCAACGTCATGCCGGATGTTCAGGCCCCGCCGCAGTGACGAAGGTCACAGCCCGTGAACGGTGCAGGGCGGGGTGAGGCCGCCGCGTGCGCTCGCGCACGGCGAGCGCGGGCGGGGCGGTGCTCCGCCTCCAGGGGTGCGTGGATTGATGGCGCGCGCGCCGTGCAGGCGTCGCGAGGGCACATGGCCACCGACCATGCGGCAAGCCTGCGCGATCTCGGGACGCGCATGCCGTCGACGCCGGGGGACGGTGTCCGTATCCGGCAGCGGTGCCGAGCTGGCGAGACTCCTGGTCGCCAGGCCCCCCGCGTCCGCGGGACGCGGGGTGATGCCCGCTACAGCAGCGCCGAACTCGTGGTGAAGATCACGCCCTGCTCCGTCAGGCGCTTGCGCGCCGCATCCATCGTCGTGCCACCCGTCGGCAGCGGCAGGCCGATGCCGCGGCAGGCGTCCTCGACCACCACCACCTCGAAGCCGTTCCCCCGCGCATCCTCGGCCGACCAGGCGACGCAGTAGTCCGTGGCGAGCCCGACGAGGAAGACGCGCCGCACGCCACGCGCCTTCAGCCAGGCATCGAGGCCCGTGCCGGTGCGCTTGTCGTTCTCCATGAAGGCTGAATAGCTGTCGATCTCGGTGCGGAATCCCTTGCGGACGATGAGTTCGATCCGCGCCTGCTCGATATCCGGATGGATCGCGGCATTGGCGGTGTTCTGGATGCCATGGTCGGGCCAGAGCGTCTGCGGCCCGTAGGGCATCTGCACCGTCTCGAAGGGCTGCTTCCCCGGGTGCGAACTGGCGAAGCTGGAATGCCCGCGCGGGTGCCAGTCCTGGGTGGCGAAGGCGTGGCGGAAGGGGCCGGCGAGCAGGCGGTTGATGACGGGCACGACCAAGTCGCCCTCCGCCACGGCGAGTTCGCCGCCGGGCATGAAGGTGGGCTGCACGTCGATCAGGCCGAGCATGTCGGTCTCGGTGACGGTCATGCGGGTCGGGCCTCCGGTGGGTTGCGCCTGTGCTGCCGTCGCCGTCGCCAGGGCCGCGGCGGCGAGCGCGGCACGACGCGGGAAGGTGGGGCTGTCCTCGGCCATGGCGGCGCTCCCTTCGCTGGCAGATGGCAAGCCTAGACCCGTTGGCTGGGCAGGGGCCAGCGCGGCTTGCGGCCCGTCTGCTGGCGCGCGACCCTGCGGCCAGACCTGAGGACCCGCCCATGAGCAGCATCGGTTGGCGCGCCCGCGCCGGCAGCCCCTTCACGACCGAGAAGCGCCCCGCCACGGGGTCGAAGGGCATGGTGGTGACGAACCATCCGCTCGCCTCCGCCGCCGGCGCCGAGATGCTGGCCGCCGGCGGCAACGCGGTGGATGCGGCCGTCGCCTCGCTGTTTGCGCTGACGATCGTGGAGCCGATGATGGTGGGGCTCATCGGCGGCGGCATGTCGCATATCCGCGACGCCGACGGGACGCATGTGGTGATCGACGGGCTCTCCACCGTCCCCGCCGCGGGTCGGCCCGACATGTTCACCCCCGTCAGCCAGGACTGGCCGGCGGCGCTGGAGACGGTGGGGCGCGCCAACGCCGTGGGCCCGCTCTCCGTCGCCGCACCGGGCAACCTGCTGGCCTGGTGCGAGGGGCTGCGTCGCTTCGGGCGCCTGTCGCTGGAGGACGTGATGCAGCCGGCGATCCGGCTGGCGGCGCGCGGCTACGCGGCAACGCCCTACCTGTGTGAATGCATCCGCGAAGCCGCGCCGGACATGGCGAAGGACGCGGCGATCAGCGCGATCTTCCTGCCCGGCGGCACGCCGCTACAGCCCGGCGCGCGCGTCGTGCAGGGCGCGGCGGCGGAGGCGCTGGCGACCATCGCCAAGGAAGGACCCGGCGCGCTGCATGGCGGGCCAATCGGCGCGGCCGTGGCCGCCGACATCGCGCGGCGCGGCGGCATCCTGAGCGAGACCGATCTCCGCGACTTCCGCCTGATCGACCGCGCGCCGCTGCGCGGCCACTACCGCGGCGTCGAGATCGTGCTGCCGCCGCCGCCCGCCTCCTCCGGCGTGCATGTCACGCAGATGCTGAACATCCTGGAGGGCTTCGACATCGGGGCCTTGGGCTTCGGCACGGCGGAGACGACGCACCTGATCGCCGAGGCGCTGAAGATCGCCTTCGCCGACCGCCAGGCCGCGACCGCCGACCCCGCCTTCGTCCAGGTGCCGGTCGAGCGCCTGATGTCGAAGGCCTATGCGGTGGAACGCCGCGCCATGCTGGACCGCGGGCGGGCAAAGGCCTGGTCGGCCGGCGTCGCGGCCGGGGAGAGCGCCAACACTACCCACCTGACCGTGGCGGACGGGGATGGCCGCATCGTCTGCGCGACGCACACGATCAACTCCCTGTTCGGCGCGCGCTTCATGGTGGGCAGCGTCGGGCTGATCCCGAACAACTACATGGCGCTGTTCGATCCGCGGCCGGGCAACGCGCTCTCCATCCTGCCGGGCAAGCGGCTGACGACGAGCATGGCGCCGCTGATCGCGCTGAAGGGGGGCAAGCCCTGGGTGGCGCTGGGTCTGCCGGGGGGCCTGCGCATCTTCGGGTCCGTCTTCCAGGCCATCCTCGCGCTGGTCGACCACGGGATGAGCCTGCAGGAGGCGGTGGAGGCGCCGCGCGTCTGGACCCAGGGCCAGGCCCTGGAAGTGGAGGCCGGCATCGCGCCCGCGGTGCGCGAGGCGCTGACCGCGATGGGCCACGACATCACCGTGCTGCCGCATGTCGCGGGGGGGATGAGCGGCATCCGCTTCCACGCGGACGGGACGCTGGAGGGTGCCGCCTGCTGGCGCGCGGACGGCACGGCAGTGGGCGTCGGCGGCGGCCTGGCGCGAGCGGGGGTGCGGTTCTGGCCGGATCTCAGGCGGGGGTAACAATGCGCTGGGCGAGCGCGCGACGCGACCGGCGCTCAACATCGGGTGCTCCTGAGCCAACGCCTGTGTTTCGTTGTATCGTCCCTTTTCCCATCAACTGGCCGACCAGTTTGAGGGAACGGCACGCCTGCGGCGAGGCGGCCCCGTAGTCTTCTGGAGGCCCTACTGGCTTGGCTGCCCTGGCGGGGGGCGACCGGGATCGGCACCGTTCGGGAGAATGACTGTAGGCTGTCGCCCCGAATGTGCTTCGACTGCGGACGTCCCATCCAAGGGCTGCGCGCTCGCGCAGCAGCCGAACGCGACCTCGCCACGACGCGGCCCCGGCATCCCCCGGCCGACGGCCCATCTGGGCCGGATGGCCGGTTCCGTGCCACCCTTCACCGCCGGGCGCGCGGTGCCGGCAGCGAAGGAGACGAAGGTGATCGGCCACGAGGGTTTCGAGAATCGCTGGTGCAGTACCGTGCCGCTGCACGGATCCCGTGCGAGGCACCAGGACCGGTCCGAGGCGGCGTGAGATGACCCCAACCTGGCAGATCGGCGTCGATGTCGGCGGCACCTTCACCGACATCCTCGCCGTCGATCCCTCCACCGGCGCCTGGCGAGTCGCCAAGGTCCCCTCCACCCCGGACGACCAGTCGCGCGGGGTCATCGAGGGCCTGGCCCGCGTGGACGCGCCGCTCGCCGGCATCGCCGGCTTCGTCCACGGCACCACCGTCGGCACCAACGCCGTGCTGGAGCGCAAGGGCACGCGCTGCGGCCTGATCACCACCATGGGCTTCCGCGACATGCTGGAACTCGGCCGCCGCACCCGGCCCAACGCCTATGGCATGACCGGCAGCTTCGAGGCGATCATCCCGCGCGAGATGCGCCTCGAGGTGCCGGAACGCATGGGCGCGGCGGGCCAGGTGCTGGTGCCACTCGACGAGGATGCCGTGCGCCGCGCTGCGCTTGCGCTGGCGGAGGCCGGCGCCGAGGCGCTGGTGATCCACTTCCTCCACGCCTATGCCAACCCCGCCCATGAACTCCGCGCCGCCGAGATCGCCCGCGCGGTCTGGCCCAACCACTACGTCACGATCGGCCACGACATCCTGCGCGAGGTGCGGGAATTCGAACGCGGCTCCACCGCCGCGGTCAACGCCTATATCCAGCCGCTGATGGCGCGCTACCTCTCCCGCCTCTCGGACGCGCTCGCGCGGCAGGGCATGCCACGCACCCTGCTGGTGATGCAGGGCAATGCCGGCACGATGACGGCGCGCGGCGCCTCCGAGCACGCGGCGCAGACCGTGATGTCGGGCCCGGCCGCGGGCGCCTTGGCCGCCGCGCGCATCGGCATCGAGGCCGGGATGCGCAACATCATCGGCTGCGACATGGGCGGCACCAGCTTCGACGTCACCCTCATCAAGGACGGCCAGCCCGCCATCTCGGCGGAGAAGGACGTCGCCTATGGCGTGCCGGTGCGGGTGCCGATGATCGACATCCACACCATCGGCGCCGGCGGTGGTTCGATCGCCCGGGTGAACGAGGCCGGCATCCTGCAGGTCGGGCCGCAGAGCGCGGGCTCCCGCCCGGGTCCGATCTGCTATGGCCGCGGCGGCACGGAGCCGACGGTGACCGATGCTAACCTGGTGCTGGGACGCCTCGATCCCGGCTCCATGCCCGGGGTCGAGAGCCCGGTGCCGGTCGAGCAGGTGAAGGCGGCGATCCGCGAGAAGATCGGCAGCAAGCTCGGCCTCGATGCCATCGCCGCCGCCTCCGCCATCATCGCCGTCGCCACCAACCACCTCGCAAGCGCCATCCGCCTGGTCTCGATCGAGCGCGGCGAGGATCCGCGGGACTACGCGCTCTTTGCCTTCGGCGGCGCCGGGCCGCTGCATGCCACCGCGCTCGCGGCCGAACTCGGCGTGCCGCAGGTGCTGGTGCCGCGCTTCCCGGGCGCGACCTCGGCGCTGGGCTGCATCCTGGCCGACCTGCGGCACGACTATGTCCGCACCATCGGGCGGCCGCTGCTGGAGGTGGAGGGCGCTGCGATGGACGCCATCCTGGCGGAGCACGCGGCGGAGGGCCGACGCCAGATCGAGGCGGAGGGCGTGCCGATCGAGGGCATCGTCGTGGTGCACGAGGCCGACCTGCTGTTCCGCGGCCAGAGCCATGTCTTCCGCATGCCGGTCGCCAGCCCCGGCTTCGATCCCGCCGTGGTGCTGCGCGACTTCGCCGCCCGCTACAAGGCGCGCTTCGATATCGAACTCGGCGAGATGCGCAGTATCATCGCCAATCTCCGCACCACGGTCCTCGGGACACGGCGGAAGGTGCCGATGGCGCTCTTCGCGCCGGAGGCCAGCGGCACGCCTGTGCCGCGCGCCCGCCGGCCCGTGCATTTCCGCGGCGTCGCGCACGACACGCCGATCTACCGGCGGGAGGCGCTGCCCGTCGGCTTCGAACTGCCCGGCCCGGCGATCATCGAGCAGATGGATGCGACCACCGTGCTCGATCCCGGCGCGATGTTGCGCGTCGACGCCGCCGGCAACCTGATCATCGCGGTGGGAGTCTCCGCATGAGCTTCGATCCCGTCCTGCTCGCCGTCATTCAGAACGGCCTGCGCCAGGTGGCCTCCGAGATGGACCTGGTGCACGAGAAGACCTCCTTCTCCCCGGTCATCTCGGAAGGCCTGGACCGCGCCAACGGCATCTACCACAAGGACACCGGCGAGGTGATCGCCCAGGGCGAGACCGGCCTGCCGAGCTTCATCGGCGTGATGCAGTTCTCGACCCAGCACATCATCCGGCTCCGCAAGGACCTGGAGGATGGCGACGTCATCCTGGTGAACGACCCCTATCTCGGCGGCACGCACCTGATGGACGTGCGCATGCTGGCGCCCTTCCACTACGCCGGGAAGCTATGGTGCTACCTGTCCAACACCGGCCACTGGTCCGATACCGGCGGCATGGTGCCCGGCGGCTTCACCAGCACCGCCACCGAGATCCAGCAGGAGGGGCTGCGCATCCCGCCGGTGAAGCTGGTGCGACGGGGCGAGATCGATGCCGACATCCTGGCCATGGTGCTCGGCAATATCCGGGTGCCGGAGGAGCGGCTCGGCGATCTCCGCGCGCAGCTTGGTGCGCTGAAGGTCGGCGCACGGCGGCTGACGGAACTGCTCGACCGCTACGGCGCCGATGTGGTGGAGGCGGCGATCGAGGAGCTGAAGGCACGCTCTGAGCGCCTGATGCGGGCGCATATCGCCACCATCCCCGATGGCGTCTTCGAGGGCACATCCTACTGCGACAGCGACGGCGTGGTGTTCGAAAAGCTGGCGATCAAGCTGCGCATGGAGGTGCGGGGCGACGACATCAGCTTCGCCTTCACCGGCAGCAGCCCGCCCTGCAAGGGGCCGATGAACTGCCCGGCCGATCTCGCCACCTCCGCCATCTACGTGGCGATGAAGCATGTCTTCCCCGACGTGCCGATCAATGCCGGCTGCTTCACGCCGATCCGCGTGACGCCGCCGCGCGGCACCTTCCTCGACGCGCAATATCCGCGCCCCTGCGCCGGCGCCGCGGCCGAGGTCTGCCAGCGGGTGATGGAGGCGGTGTTCATCGCCGTCGGCCAGGCCATGCCGGAACGCGTCTTCGCCGCGCCCTTCGGCACCTCCGGCAATTTCAGCCTGGGCGGCTACGATCCGGTCGAGGACCGTCGCTACATCATGTACATGTTCAGCGGCGGCGGGTACGGCGGTTGGCCCGAGGGCGACGGGCTGACCAACGGCTGCTCCACGCTCAGCATCGCCAAGACCCAGCCGATCGAGATCCTGGAGCAGCATTTCCCCGTCATCTATGAGGAATACGCGCTGCGCGAGGGCTCGGCCGGCCCCGGCGAGCATCGCGGCGGCTTCGGCCTCAACTACCGCGTGAAGCTGCTGCGCGGAGAGGCGCGCGCCTCCTTCGTCATGGACCACGGCGTCACCGGCCCGCCCGGGCTGTTGGGCGGCGCGCCGGGCGGGATGCTGGCGATCGAGGTTGGCCAGCACGGCACGGTCAGCCTGCCGCCGCATGTCTCCAAGGGCGAGGGCTATGTGCTGGAGCCGGGCGACTGGGTGCAGGTGCGCACCCCGGGCGGCGGCGGCTACGGCGAGCCGGCGGCGCGCGATCCCGCGCTGATCGCCCGTGACATCAGGCGCGGCTACATCACGCCAGAAGAAGCGGAGGCCGATTACGGCCGCCGGATCGCCGCCGAATGACCCAGCGTCTCTCCTCGCCCTGGCGCATCGGTGTCGATGTCGGCGGCACCTTCACCGACCTCGTGCTGGTCGATGCCGCGGGCCAGGTGCTGCCCTTCAAGTCGCCCTCCAACCCGGCCGATCCGGAGGCGGGCGTGCTGGCCGCGGTCGATCTCGCCGCGACCCGGCTCGGGCTCGAGCGCCGTGCGCTGCTGCAGGGCTGCACCCTGTTTGTGCATGGCTCCACCATCGCCACCAATACCTTGCTGGAGCGCAAGGGCGCGCGGGTCGGCATGGTGACGACGGCCGGCTTCCGCGATTCCCTGGAACTGCGCCGCGGCATCCGGCACGACCCCTGGAACCACCGCGCCCCCTATCCGGAGGTGCTGGTGCCACGAAGCCGCCGCCACGCGGTGGTGGAACGGCTCGACGCGACTGGTGCGGTGCTGACCCCGCTGGACGAGGCCAGCGTCCATGCCGCCGCTGCCGCCCTGGCGGCGCAGCAGGTGGAGGCGGTGGCGATCTGCCTGCTGCATGCCTTCCGCAATCCGGTGCATGAGCAGCGCGTCGCCGCCATCCTGCGGGCGGCCCTGCCCGGTGTCGCGCTCTCCCTCTCCTCGGAGGTCGCGCCGGTGATCGGGGAGTTCGAGCGCGGCTCGACCACCGTGGTCAACGCCTTCGTCGCGCCACGCGTGGTGCCCTATCTGCAGGCGCTGGAACGGCGGCTGGCCGAGGACGGGCTGCCGCACGGGCTGCTGCTGGTGCAGAGCAATGGCGGCGCGATCGCGGTCGCCGAGGTGGCGGCGCGCCCGGTGCAGCTCGTGCTCTCCGGCCCGGCCGCGGGGGTGGGCGCCATCCGCTTCTTCGGGCGTGATTCCGGCAGCGCCAACCTCATCGCCATCGAGGTCGGTGGGACGAGCTGCGACGTCACCCTGTCGCACCAGGGCATCATCGGCATGACCGACCAGCTGGAGGTGGATGGCCATCACCTGGCGATCCCGGCGGTCGAGATCCACACCGTCGGTGCCGGCGGCGGTACCATCGCCCGGCGCGACGCGGCGGGAATGCTGCAGGCCGGGCCGCAGGGCGCCGGGGCGCGGCCGGGGCCGGCCTGCTACGGCTTGGGCGGCGAGTATCCCACGGTGACCGACTGCCAGCTCATCCTCGGCCGACTCAGGCCCGGCCCCTATGCCGGCGGCGCCATCTCGCTCGACCTCGGGCGCGCGGTGGCGGCCGTCGAGACGCATCTCGCCGTGCCGCTCGGCATCTCGGTCGAGGCGGCGGCGGCCGGCGTGCTGCGGCTGGTGGAGCAGACCATCCAGCACGCGGTCGAGAAGGTGAGCATCGAGCGCGGCTACAACCCGCGCGACTTCACCCTGATCGCCTGTGGCGGCGCGGGGCCGCTGCATGGGCCGGCGACGGCGCGCGCGATGGGCTGCCGCGCCGTCTATGTGCCGCGCCTCGCCGGCGTCTTCTGCGCCTTCGGCATGTGCAACACCGATGTGCGGCAGGACCATGTGCGCGGCTGGCTCTCGCCGCTCGACAATCCCGCCGATCCCGACCTGGCGCGGATGCGCACCGCCTTCGCGGAGCTGCGCGCGGAGGCCGAGGCGGGCCTCGACCGCCAGGGCTTCGCCGCGGCGGACCGGCGCTTCGTCACCGCGCTCGATCTCCGCTACGCCGGCCAGCAATGGCCGATCACCGTGGTGGTGGAGGAGATCGCGGCCGCCCCGCTGCGCGCCGCCTTCGAGGCTGCCTACCAGCAGCTCTACGGCTTCCTGCAGGAGGGCGGGCGGATCGAGGTGGTCAGCCTGCGCCTGGCCGTGATCGGTGGCCTCCCGGAACTCGCCCTCGAGGTCGCCGCCGACGATGCCGCCGCCACCCCGGTGCCGATCGAGACCCGGCCGGTCTGGCTCGACCCCGTGCATGGCGTGCGGCCGACGCCGGTCTTCGACGGCGCGACGCTGCGCCCGGGCCAGCGCATCCCCGGCCCCGCCGTCGTGGACGAGGCGACCACCACGCTCCTGGTCGGCGTGGGGGAGACGCTGCGCGTCACCGGCGCCGACAACTACCTCATCGAATTCGCGGAGGCCGCCGATGTCCGCGCCTGAAGGCTTCGCCGATCCCGTGCTGCTCGCCATCGTGCAGAAGCAGCTCGACCACATCTCGAAGCAGATGGGCTGGGTGATGACGCGCACCGCGCGCAGCCCGATCTTCAGCCAGAGCCACGACTTCAGCTGCTTCCTCGGCAGCCGCGACGGCGAGGTGCTGGCCCAGGCGGACGGCATTCCCATCCATACCGGCGGCGGTGGCTTCGCCATCCGTGCCGTGCTGCGCGACTTCGCGGGCGACATGGCGGATGGCGACGTCTTCATCCTCTCCGACCCCTATGTCGCGGGCGGCAACCACCTGCCGGACTGGACCCTGGTGCGGCCGGTCTTCCTGCATGGCGCGCTGGTCGCCTTCGTCTGCAACCGGGCGCACCAGTCCGATATCGGCGGCGGCGCGGCGGGCACCTATAATTCCGCGGCGACCGAGATCTTCCACGAGGGCATCCGCCTGCCCGTGCTGAAGCTGATGGAGCGCGGCACCTTGCGGCGTGATCTCTGGCGCCTGCTGCTGCTCAACACGCGATGCCCGGAACTGATGGAGGGCGACCTCTCTGCCATGCTGGGCTCCTGCAAGGTCGGCGCGGAGCGGCTGGCGTCGCTGCTGGAGGAGCTGGGCGCCGAGCGTGCCGAAGCCTGCCTGGCCGCGGTGCTGGACCATGCGGACCGGCGGCTGCGCGCGGCGATCGCGGCGCTGCCGGATGGCGAATGGGTCGGCCTCGACGGCAGCGACACCGACTGCTTCGAGACCCGCGACATCCCGGTGAAGGTCACGCTGACGAAGCGCGGCGAGACCCTGCGCTTCGACTTCACCGGCACGGCGCCGCAGATCAAGGGCTTCAAGAACAGCGGCATCGCCAACACGTATTCCGCCGTCTACATGGCGATCTCATCGTTCTTCGATCCCGCAATCCCGCGCAACGAGGGCACCTATCGCTGCGTCGAGGTGATCGCGCCCGAGGGCACGGTGGTGAATCCGCGCCCGCCGGCGCCGATGACGATGAACACCGTCTACCCGGCGGCCGATATTGTGCATGCCTGCTGGAAGGCGCTGGCCCAGGCGATGCCGGAACGCGCCTGCGCCGGCTGGGGCAAGACCAGCTACGGTATCTCCTCCGGCCCGGACGAGCACGGCAGCGTCTTCGTCATGTATCACTGGCATGGCTCGCCAGGCACCGGCGCGGTGCTGGGGCGCGACGGCTTCCACAGCATGGGGCAGTTCACCACGCTCGGCGGCCTCTCGCTGCCCAATGTCGAGGTCTATGAGAGCCTCTATCCGGTGCGCGTGACGCAGCAGGAGATCCGTCCTGATTCGGCCGGTCCCGGCGAGTATCGCGGCGGCGCCGGGGTGGACTATGCCTGCGAGATCTTCGTGCCAACGGAGCACTCCTACCGCGCCGAGGGCCTCGGCCGGCCCACGGGCTTCGGGGTGAATGGCGGCGACTTCGGCGCCGGCGGCAGCTTCGAGATCTCGATCGATGGCGGGCCCTGGCATGTCGCGCCGCGCTACGGGGTGGAACGCTGCGGGCCGATGCGCATTCGCATCGCCTCGGCCGGGGGCGGCGGCTATGGCGATCCGCGCCGACGCGACCCAGCAGCGGTGAGGCGGGACGTGGCCGACGGGATCATCTCGGAGGCGGCGGCGCAGCGGATCTACGGGCTGGCGGCGGAGAGTTCGGCGCGATCGTAGAAGCCTAGATCTGGGTGCACGCCGACCGGCTTCTGCCGACAGGTTTCGCGACGATCGTGGCGGCCACCAGAGCCGTCTCCCGCTTCAGCCAGGTCGCGCTCACTGCGCCCGCGCCCAGGCAATGATGGTCGGGTCCATGATCGTCCTCCATTCGGCGAAGCCAGTCGCCGCCACGTGGCGCGAGTCATGAGCGTGGGCGCTGGGTGTCGGGTGCGGCCGTTGGCGGTCAGTCCGCGACCTTCCTGCATGTGGGAAGGTCGCTCGGCCGCAGCGTGGCATCGGCCATCTGCTCTCGCTGCTGCTGCCAGAATCTCTCGCCGTAGCGACCGGCGCCGAGCAGCCAGCGTGCAGCGTGGGCCAGCGCGGCGCAGCCCAGCGCCTCGTTCCTCTCGGACAGCTTGACCATGTCCGCTGCGGCCCTTGTTGGCGGTGCCGATGAGAGGATGTCGGATCGCGTTTCCGTTGATCGTCTTGATCAGCAGCCCCGCGGTAAGCAGGTCGCGCTTGGGCATCTCGGCGATCACGGCCTGCGCCTGGCGCCAGCGGGCATACTCGCGCCGAAGACCGTGGTGATGACGATGCCAGGGAGCGGCCCTGGAGCGACAGTCGCGCTGGTTCAGTAAGTGCCACCCGGACCACTCGATGGGGGCTGGTCAGGGGGCAGTTCCCCCGCGCTCCCCATCCCCGTTTCGAAGCTCCCGACTCGGTGCGGTTGACTCATAGCGCCGCATAGACAACCCTGCTGGTCATCGGATATCGAGGGTGGCGATGCCGAAGGTCCGAAGCGTGTCCACGCGCAGCTATCGTGCGCATCGCTTCGAGATCCTCGATGATGGCGGGCTCGGGTGGATCGTCACCATCCGTCCGCCAGGCGGCGTTCGACGGACCGCCGGCCGGGATAACGCCATTCGGCTCCGCAACAGTGTCCCGAACGGCCTGGCGACATTGCTCGAGGAGGCGCGCCAGCAGGTCGACAGGCTGCTCGACGGCCCGGACTGGAGCCGCGCGCCGTAGGGCGGCGCGCGGCCCTGGCCGCCAGATCAGCGGAGCCGCAGCAGCTCCGGCACCCGCAGCAGGATGAACTCGTTGTCGTCAGCCCGGGTCAGGTGGCGACCCGCGCTGAACGGCAGGTTGTTGTCGTTCGCCACGATGATGTGCTCGGCATCCACCATCGCCACGTCCTCGATCGTGAAGAAGGGAAAGGTGAAGCGGTCGCGCGGAAGATCCGCCGGGATGTCCCCGCGCTGCCGTGCCAGCCCCTCGGGATCGCGGATCGCCATCAGGTCGATATGGCCGAGCTTCCGGACGAAGCCCTCGGCATCGACGGCCTGCAGGTCGATCACGTAGATCCGCTTGAAGCGCGCCGGCGTCGGGAAGCAGGCGGGCAGGCGGCGCTGGTCCGTACAGGACAGGCCCGGGTCGCCCTCCCCGTTGTCGCGCTCGATCACCAGGGCGCGGCGGTCGTCGATCATGTTGAAGTCACCGATGGCCGTTGCGCCTTGCTCCAGCCGGTATTTCAGGCTGCGGCCGGTCCATTCGCCCTTCTCCGTGTCGAACTCGATGATGCGGAGGAACTGCCCCTCGGGCTGGTCGCTGCCCGCGGCGAAGATCGGCTGCTCCAGCAGGGCGTAGAGCCGGCTGCCGTCGGGGCTCGCCGCCATGCCCTCGTAGCCGCCGCTGCGCCGGGCGCGGAAGGCCACGCCGGCCGTGGGCGACGCCGCGACCTGCAGCGCCGGATGATCGGGGCTGCGCAGCACCGCGCCGTCCAGCTGCGTCTCCACCACGCGCCGCACGCGGCCCTGGCCGTCGATGTGGATCAGGAAGGGCCCGAACTCCTCGCCGATCCAGAAGCCGTCGCCGACGGGCTGGATGCTCTCGAGGTCGAAATCGGCGCCGGTCAGGTAGCGCTCCGCCGTGCCGTCATGGGTGATGCGGAAGGGCACCATGCGGTTGGGGTCGGAGAGGAAGATGGTCTGCTCCACCGCGACCTGGCCGCTGCGCCAGTCCGGCCGGACCTTGTGCACCATCAGCAGCGCGTCGGGGCTGTTGCGCTTCGATCCGAAGCCATTGTCGGTCAGCACCCAGTAGGCGCCCGGCTCGCCCGCCACCGGCTTGATGCCGGAGAAGCCCTGCACGGGCTGGCCGATGAAGGGGAAGGCGATGCCGGTGGGCCGGGTGTTCGGCGCCGTGCCGGTCGTGCCGGGGATGCTACCCGGCCGGTCCACGCGCAGGTTGCCCGGGCCCGCGAAGCGGCCGGAGACCAGCGCCTCCCGCGGCGCATCGGCCGGCGGCAGGGTCATGGTGTAGGCCGGCAGGATGGCGTGGCCGGCCAGGCTGGCCTCGACGCGCTGGTCGGCCAGCGCGGTGCCGGCCAGCAGGCTGGCGGCGAGGAAGGTCGCGGTGAATCGCATGCTCTGTCTCCCGGGGGCGGGCCCGGGTAGCGGACGCAGGTTGCAGGGCGATGACGCCGCCGTGACGGTCCGGCGGCAGGATGTTCACGCGGCGTGCAGCAGCCGCAGCGCCAGGACGGGATCGTCCGTGGTGAAGGCGTCGGGACGCAGCGCGAGGATACGCCGCGTCTCGGCCTCCCCGTTCACCGCCCAGGCCCCGGCGGACAGCCCCGCGTCGCGCAGCGACGCCATGCTGTCGGCATCGCACAGCGACGCGTGCAACCCAATGCCGCCGATGCCCTGCGCGCGGGCCGCGGCGATGGCGCCCGCCAACCCGGTCTCCCGCTGCGTGCGCGGCGCCAGCAGCCAGATGGTGCGCCCGGCGGGCTGGCCGAGGCCGATCGCCTCCACCAGCATCGGTGCCTGGAAGGCGGTGATGACGCTGCGCGCCGCAAGGCCCTCCGCCGCCAGCACGCCGAGCGTCGCGGCGGCGAGGCCGGGATAGGGAACGCCCTCCGCATCGGGCTTCAGCTCCACCCGAAGCCCGATCGGCGTGGGCGCGAAGATCCGCGCGACGGCGGCGAGCGTCTGAATCGTCTCGCACGCCGTGCCCTTCAGCCGCCGCGTCCAGCCGGCCGGCGAGAATGACGCGAGTGGTGCGGGAATCGATCTCGACAGTGCTGCACTGCATGCGGTTGGGCTCCGGGAACGGTCCCGGATCGATGGGGCCGTGCGGCGCGTCGTGTCGACAGGAAGAGCGGGATGTCACCAGAGAATCATCAAAACGTCATATGCGACCCGGGCCTTCAGGCGGCTGGTCGGTAGGAGCAGACGCTCGCCGGATGCCTCCTGCGACGAGGTCCAGCGGGCTCCACGCCGCCACGAAGCGCGGCGCTTGCGGCCCGTTCAGCGTCGTGCCGTCGGCTGTCGTCATCTCGAAGGAGAGCCGCCGGATCGCCGTCTGCGTGTCGCTGGCATTGGCGTAGGTCAGCGCCTGCAGCAGCGTGTCGATCGCCCCCTCGGTCGCGCCCGGGCCGAACGGGACCAGGAAGGCTTCGCCTTGCCCGTCGGAGGCGGTGCCGATGAGCGTGCCGCCGAAGAGGACGTTGGTGCCGTCCCAGGTCATCTGGGTGCCGTCGGGGGAGACGGTCGCCGCGATTCCGATCCGGTCCTCCGGAAGGACGCCGCGCACCCACAGGACGGCGCCGTCGAACGGCAGGCCGCCGCTGCGGAACGCGACCACAGGGGCGATGCGGATCTTCGCCATCCATCCCTCCTCGATCGGTCCATACGAACATGCGTTCCGGACCAATCAGAGGGAGGAGAGTCAACGCGGCGCCGTCCCTCGCCGCACGTCCGCTCAGAACAGGATGTCGCCCGCCGCCACCGCTGGCCCCGACCCCTGCCCGAGCAGCACGATCACCAGCTCCGCGTCGTTCAGGTCCTCATCGCGGTTGTAGCGAAGGTAGCTCGGCCCACCGTCGAGCGAGGGCAGGAACTGGACCGCGCCGAACTGCGCCGTGAAGGGCGTCGTCGCGTTGCCGACCACCACGAGAGTCCCGGAGGTGGCGAGACCGGTCAGGTCGATCTTGTCGAGGCCGGGCTGGAAATCCGTGATCACATCGGTCTTGGTCGGAGCGCCGGAATCGAACCAGAAGGTGCCGCCGACACTGTAGGTGAAGACATCCTGGCCCGCGCCGCCGGTCAGCGTATCGTCTTCCGTCCCGCTGCCCAGCGTATCGTTCCCGGCGCCGCCGTCGAGCGAATCCGCGCCCTGCCCCCCGTACTGCTCGTCGTCGCCATCGCCACCCTCCAGTAGATCATCGCCGGCCGAGCCAAAGATCATATCATTGCCCTGCTGGCCCTGCAGGATGTCGTCGCCGGCCAGGCCTTCGAGCAGATCGTTCCCGCCACGGCCCTGCAGCGTATCGTCGCCGTTGCGCCCGCCGAGGACGTCGAACCCGCTGCCGCCGATCAGGTTCACCGGCGTCAGACCGCTCTCCGGCAGCAGGATGTCGGCCGCGACGAAGGTGGTCGAAGCCCCGCCCGTACCGCGCAGGACCACGACATGCTCGGCGTCCGACAGGTCGGTATCCAGGTTGAAGCGCAGCAAGCCGTCCGCGCCGCCGGTGCCGGCGACGAACTGCACCTGGCCGTCCGCCGTGAAGGCCTCCGCCGCGCTCGCCGCGGTCACGAAGAAATCGACGGCGAAGGATTCGCGCGCGGCAAAGCTCCGCAGGTCGATCCGGTCGATTCCGGTGGCGAAGCCGGTGATCGTGTCCGCCCCCGCAAGCCCATTCCCGCCGACCAGGTCGAACTCGTCGAAGGCGAAGAGATCCGCGCCCGCGCCGCCCTCCATGCTGTCGGCACCCTGGTCGCCGTCCAGTCGGTCGTCGCCTTCGCCGCCGATCAGCGTATCGCCATCCTCGCGGCCGTAGAGCGTATCCCGATCGGCCGCGCCGATGAGGCGATCGGCTCCGGCATCGCCATCCACGAGATCGTCGCCGTCCCCGGCGTCGATGGTGTCGTTCCCCTCGTTGCCGTCGAGGATGTCGTTCGCGCCAAGGCCCTCCAGGCTGTCGTTGCCCTCGCCGCCCGACGCCCGCTCCATGACGTTGCTGCCGATGAGCGTGTCGTTGCCGGCGTCGCCGTTCAGCGCATTCTCGAAGCGCAGGATGATCGAGCCGCCGGAGACAAACTCCATGATGATCGGCGTGGTGCGACCGGAGTCGGACCCGGACTCGATGCGGTCGTCGCCCGAGCCGCCACTCAGCGCATCGCCCTGGTTTGTCTGGAGCTTACCATACTCATCCGTGGTAGCGGCGAGCACGTCGTCGCCACCGCGCAGGGTGTCGTTCCCCGCACCGCCCGTCAGCCCGGATGCCTTGCCGTTCCCGATCAGCACGTCGTTGCCGCTGCCGCCGATCAGCCCCTCGATGCCGACCAGGGTGTCGCCCTGCGCCTCGCCGCCGCTGCCCGTGCCGGTCTGCAGGTTGACAGTGACGCCCGCCGTATCCCCCTCATACGACGCCACGTCGACGCCGAAGACACCGCGGAAGAGGTCATCCAACGCAGGGGGATTGTAGAGGGGGTAGTACCGCGTACCGAGATCCGGGCCCCCGTCGAGCAGGTCGGCGCCCGCCCCTCCGATGAGCGTATCGAAGTTCAACTCCCCGTAGAGCGTATCGTTTCCGGCGCCGCCCAGGAGCTTGTCGATCATGGCGCTGCCGTGGATCACGTCCTGGCCGCCGCCACCCTCGGCCAGGATGTCGTTGTCGCCGGGCTTCGAGTAGTCCGGATTCTCGTTCTGATCGAGGAAGATCAGGTCGTCGCCCTCTCCGCCGTCCATGTCGGTGAGGTGCCAGTAGGCCCGCATCGTGTCGTTGCCGTCGCCGCCGAACATGCTCACACGGTCGGTATTGGGCGGGATCTTGTACAGGAAGGGTTCCGGCCCGTCGAACATCAGGTCGTTTCCAAGCCCGCCATCCAGCAGGTCCTCGCCGCTGCCGCCAGTGATCGTATCGTCGCCGGAGCCGCCGAAGACGACGCTGCCCTCGAGCGGGCGCAGGAACACGAGCGGCGGCATCGAGACCTCGATCCGGTCGTTGCCGCCCTTGCCGTCGATGTAGTCCCAGTCGCCGCCACCGAGGATCGTCTCCGCCCCGGCGCTGCCGATCAGCCTGTCGCGGTGCTGCGACCCGATGATCAGTTCGAACCCGCTGATGGAATCCAAGGCCCCGGTGCTGCGCCACCGGCCCGTACCTTCGGACAGGTCCACCTCTCCGCCGTAGTTGGTGGCGAAGATCGGCTTGGTCCCATCGTAGATCCGGACCTCCTCGAAATTCGTGATGGCGGAGAGATCGAGCTTGTCGATACCGTCCCCGCCGGTCAGCGTATCACTGCCCTCGGT
>JAIYAI010000125.1 GCA_027489135.1 Acetobacteraceae bacterium | reverse complement strand
CGGCCGCGCCGCCGGCGAGGAGGGAGACGACGTCATCGACGGGCGCGGCGCACAGTTTGGTCTGTTCTCCGGCGGCGGTGGCATCGACGACTTCACGCTCGGCTTCGCCAAGGGCGGGACCATGCGCATCGAGGATTTCTGCCGCGGTGACGGCGGCGCTGCGGTGGACGAGACGCTGCGCATCGACATGGCCGATCCGGCGCATGCTGATCTGCAACTCCAGGTCTCGGGCAGCATGGTGCGTCTGCTGCTCGGGCAGCGCGATGCCGGGGGTAACCTGCTTGGCGGCATGACCGTGGATCTGGTCGGAGCCGTGCCGCTGCTAGCCGCCTTGCATCCTGGCCTCGGCCTGGACGACGCGCTGCGCGAGCATCTCGTCCTGTACTGACCTTGGCCGATGCGCGGGCCCTTGCGCATCGCGACGAATCATCGAGGCGTGTCGCGCCCGGCCCGGCCCGGCGCGGCGATGGGAAGGGAGCGCGTCTTGGCGGAGATCGAAGGCAGCACATTGTCGGACTGGCTGCGCGGTAATGCCGGCGGCGACAGCATCGCGGGCCTCGACGGCGACGACACTCTTGCTGGGGCGCAGGGCGATGACACGTTGGACGGTGGTGCGGGCAGCGATCTCCTCCTCGGCGGCGCCGGAAACGATATCTTCGTGGTGACCACCCCCGCCCTGCTGGACAATGTGCGGGGCGGGCCCGGCGAGGACACGATCCGCATCGACCGCATTGAAGCCACGGCCTTCGTCATCCTGCCCGCGGTATTCGACGCCGGTGCCGCCGGCATCGAGCGCCTCGACGCATCAGCCGGCCCGCCGGGCAACAGTCTGCACAACATCGCCCTGACCGGGCAGGGATCGCCGCTCGACTGGGACCTGTCGCATCTTGCGATCGGCGAGGGGCTGGCGCCGAATCCTCGGCTGGTGCTGTCGCGCGGCGCCGATCGCGTGGTCGGGACAGCCGGCGCGGATTCGGTGAGTGGCGACGGCAACGCGCCGGAGACCAGCCCTGGCGGTACGGATACGATCGCTGGCGCGGATGGCGCAGATACCCTGCGGGGGATGGGCGGCAACGACGTCCTGAAGGGCGGCGCAGACGGCGACTGGCTGCAGGGAGGGTTCGGCGAGGATTCGCTTTCTGGCGGCGACGACTCCGATTTCCTGCAGGGCGGGGCTGGCAACGACGCGCTCCGGGGGTGCGCCGGCGACGACCTGCTGATGGGCGAGGACGGAGCCGACATCATCCGTGCTGGCGAGGGGAATGATTCGGTGTCGGGCGGCCTCGGCAACGACCGCCTGCGGGACATCGCGGGTCACGATACGCTCAGGGGCGGTGACGGCCAGGACACGATCCGCGGCCGCGGCGAGAGTACGCGCGAGGCCTACTTCGGTGGCAATGGCAGTGACCGCCTGTTCGACGCGCTGGACGGTACTGCCTTTCTGTACGGCGAGGTTGGCAACGACACGCTCCGCGGCCGCTTCGCCGAGGGCGGCGCTGGGGACGATCTGCTCGATGCCCGGCATGCGGCGGATGCCCTGCTGTCGGGCGGCGGCGGAACCGACCGATTCCTGCTGGGATTGCATGATGGCGGCCGTGTCGTGGTCGAAAATTTCCTCCTCGGTGATACCGGTGCGGTATGGGAGACGCTGCGCATCGACGTCGCGGACCGTCGCCATGCGGGCATCGACATTCCGGCCTTCGGCGGGGAGACGGTCTTCGTCACCCAGTTCGACGCCGAGGGCGCCATGCTGGCGCGCATGGTGATCGAGTTCCGGAATGTGTGGCAGCCGCTTGTCCAGCTTCACCCTGGGCTGAGCCAGGAAGAGGCGCTCCGGGAGCACCTGATCCTGCATTGAAGGATGAGGCCTTAATGGCCGGTCGCACTCGCACTACCTTCTGCGCATGGGCGCGCTCTTCGACGACATGGCCCAGCGGTGGGCGGTGAACCTCAGCCTGAACAGCGACCTCGTCTCCAAGCCGCGGTCCTCTGGGCTCAACCGCTCGGGCATCACGGAGGCTGCGATCCAGCGTGGCGTCGCGCGGGTGGCGCAGGGACGCTTCGAGGTGGAAATCCAGCGGAGCGTCGGACAGCACGACGCCCATGTCGCGGAACACGGGACCCTGTGGGAGGAGATCAAACGGACGCTCGCGGAGGAAGAGGGCGAGGATGGCTCGCACCCTGGCTGAACCGCGCTGGCTGGCGGTGCATCGGCACCGCATCCGGAGGTTCCGCGGCTACCCCGTGGGCCTGCCGCTGGCCTGACCTGCTACCATCGCCACCCCGCCGCCGGATGCGGCGCCTGCAGCAGCGGCCCTGCCCCGAACAGCTTCTCGCGATACGTCCCCGGCGCGTAGTCCTGCTTGTACCGCCCGCGCGCCTGCAATTCCGGCACCACCAGGTCCACCACCGCCTCCAGGCATTCCGGCATCACGGTGCGGGAGAGGTTGAACCCGTCCACCCCCGTCTCCTCCACCCAGGCCACCAGTTCGTCCGCCACCTCCGCCGCTGACCCGACGATCGGCGGCTGGCGGCTGCCCAGGATGAAGCTGTCCACCAGGTGTCGCTTGGTCCAGCCCGGGCCGAAGGCCCGCGCCATCGCCTCGACGTTGGAGGTCACGGCGTTGCTGCGGGCCGTGATCGGCTCGTCCATGCCGAAGGCGGCGAAGTCGATGCCGAGCGATCCGGCGGACTGGGTCAGCGCCCCCTCGACGCTGACATGGCGGCGATAATCCGCCAGCAGGTCGCGCGCCTCGGCCCCCGTCCGCCCCACCACCAGCGTGGCGCCGACGAAGATGCGGATCTCGCGTGGGGCGGCGCGGGCGCGCAGGTCGGCGACCAGGCGCGCGACATTCGCCTTCTGCCCGCCATTCAGGAACACGCACTCCGCATGCGTCGCCGCGAATTGCCGCCCCCGGTCGGAAGCGCCGGCCTGGTACAGCACCGGCGTCCGCTGGGGCGAGGGCTCGACCAGGTGGATCGCGTCCATCCCCGGCCGCTGGATGCGGCGCACCCGGGCGGGATCGGCATAGATCCCCCGGGCGCGGTCGCGCTTCACCGCATCCCCCGCCCAGGACCCTTCCCACAACGCATAGACGTCGCCCAGGAAGGCCTCGGCCGCGTCGTAGCGGTCGTCGTGCTGGCCCTGGGCGGGCCGGCCCATCGCACGGGCGGCGCTGTCGAGGTAGCCGGTGACGATGTTCCAGCCGATGCGGCCGCGCGTCAGGTGATCGAGCGTCGAGAAGCGCCGTGCCAGCAGGAAGGGCGGCTCGTACCCCGTCGCGCAGGTCACGCCGAAGCCGAGATGGGTGGTCGCCGCCGCCATGGCCGGGACGAGCAGCAGGGGGTCGAGCAGCGGCACCTGCACGGCGTTGCGGATCGCCGCATCGGCATTGGCGCCGAGGACATCATAGGTGCCAAGCACGTCGGCCAGGAACAGCCCGTCGAACAGCCCACGTTCGAGCAGACGAGCGAGGCCGATCCAGGTATCGAGCGAGTGATACTCCATGCTTCGATCACGTGGATGTGTCCACAACCCGTGCTGGATATGACCGATGCAGGCCATGTCGAAGGCGTTGAAGCGGATCTCGGTGGGCATGCCGCGCGATAGCACGATGCGGCCGGGCACGCGCTCCCGGCCGGCGAAGCCGGTACTTGCCACTTTATGCGAACCGTCGCGCCTTTTGGGTCGAATCCGCAACCAGGACGTGTTGCAGGCCGCGGAATTTCGCTCTTACCTAGGGAGATCCTGTAGTCCAGCACCCTGTCGTTGTTGATCGCACCGGAAATTCGAGCCGAACGTTACGGAATCAACGCCAGGCTAGACATGTCGCCGGAACAAGGCTGGACGTGTTCCGCACCGCGGGTCATTGCTGGTCCAACGCCGAGGCGCATTGCGAAAGGAAGGCAACCACCTCGATGACGCTTCTTCGGACCCGCGCCGGTTCCGCATGCTGACCTGCTTCGCCGATCCTGCCGAACCTGCCCTGCCGCTCCACGCCGTCGCCAAGGACGAGGTGGCAGCGCTGTCCGAGCGCCTGGGCGCGGCGGGGTCCGCCTGGCTGCGTACGATGCGGTTCGGCGGCGCGACGGGGGAGACGGTGCTGCTGCCCGAGGCGGATGGCGGCCTGGCCGGGGCGGTGGTCGGGCTCGGCAGCGGGTCGGCGACGCCCTGGGCCTTCGGGGCCCTCTCCACCACCCTGCCCGCGGGAACAACCTGGCGTCTGGTGGAGCCTCACCTCGCCGGCGCGGAGGCTGCACTGGGCTGGGGCCTCGGTGCCTATCAATTCTCGACCTTCCGCAAGCCGAGCCAGGCGCCGGCCCGCCTCGTCCTCCCGCCCGGGAGCGAGGAGGCAGCCATTGCGGTCGAGGTCGCCTGGCGGACGCGCGATCTGATCAACACCCCGGCGAGCCATCTCGGCCCGGCCGAACTCGCTGCCGCGGTCACCGCGCTGGCTGCGGCGCATGGCGCCACCGCCCGGGTGATCGAGGGCGAAGCGGTCGCCGACGGCTTCCCCGCACTGCATGCGGTGGGTGCGGCCAGCCCTCGTGGCCCGCGCGTCGCCGTGCTGGAATGGGGCGATCGGGACGCGCCGCTGGTCGCGCTCTGTGGCAAGGGCGTCTGCTTCGATACGGGGGGGCTCGACCTCAAGCCCTCCGGACCGATGCTGCGCATGAAGAAGGACATGGGCGGCGCCGCGATCGTGCTGGGCGTCGCCGAGACAGTCATGCGCCTTGGCCTGCCGGTCCGCCTGCTGGTCCTGGTCGGCGCGGTGGAGAACGCGGTGTCCGGCAATGCCTTCCGGCCCGGCGACGTGCTGCGCACCCGGGCGGGACTGACCGTCGAGGTTGGCAATACCGACGCGGAGGGCCGTCTTGTGCTCTGCGACCTGCTTGCCTTCGCGGCCGAACACCATCCGGCCCTGGTGCTCGACTGCGCCACGCTGACCGGCGCGGCGCGGGTCGCGCTTGGGCCGGACCTGCCGGCGCTGTTCACCGATGATGATGCGCTGGCGGCGGCCGCGCTGGAGGCCGGCCTGGCCGCCCACGATCCGCTCTGGCGGCTGCCGATGCACGACGGTTACGCTTCGTGGTTGGACAGTAAGGTCGCGGACCTCAACAACGTAGCGTCCAAGCCCATGGCCGGGGCGACCATCGGCGCGCTTTTTCTCAAGCGCTTCGTGCCCAAAGAGTTGCGCTGGGGACACATAGATGTCTATGCGTGGAACGATGCGACGCGCCCCGGTCGGCCGGAAGGGGGCGAGGCGCAGGCAGTACGTGCCCTGGCCCGCCTGATCGGCATGCATGTCGCGGACACTACCCGCAGGGGGGCGTAACGAATCCGAGATCGGATAGGGATAAACCGAGCATAAGGCGCAGGCACGTTCCATATTGAACATGGCGCCTGACGCCTTCGGCGTGATGAGCAGGCCCGCGCAGCGCGCCGGGCAAGTCAGGCAAGCAAGGCGGTTGAGCGCAACGCGCCAGCCGCGTTCCAGGGAAGTAAGTCGATGCCAGGACAAACCAACCCCGACCAGCAGGTCGGCATCCTACGCGAAACCGTCGTCGCCCTCGTCCGTCGCGACGGGCCGGACCTGTCGGCGCGCCAGCTTGGCGTGTTTTTGACGGTGTACCTCACGGACGGGCCGCATACCGTCCGCGGTCTGGCGGCGGAGTTGAACGTGTCGAAGCCGGCGATCACCCGCGCCCTCGACCGGCTGGGTGAGCTTGACCTCGCCCGCCGGAAGGTGGACCCGATGGACCGCCGGAGCGTCATCGTGCAGCGGACCCTGAAGGGTACCGGCTTCCTGCGCGACCTGCGCGGCATCATGGGCGAGGCCGAGTTGCAGGCCGCGTCCATGGTCGCCGAGACGCCGCCCGCCGAGGCGCGCCGCGCCGGCTGACCACCGGGCCCTGCCGGGCCAGCGCTGCCAAGATCCTGCCATCAGGCCGTGTGGCCCCGATGGCACGGTCGTAGCGTCCTTCGGCTGGCTCAGGCGCGGCAGGGCAGGGGCGGGTGCCATTTCCGCGAGCTTGGCGTGCCGGTGGCGCGGGCGCATCCTCCGAATGGAGTATGCGCCCGGCCCCTCAATACCCCGCTGCGAAATCCACCAGGTTGACCAGCTGCCGCCCGGTGCGCAGCCGCTGGATGTTCTCCACCACCTGCGGCGCCGCGCTGGACGGGATGGTGAAGCTCGCCGCGTGCGGCGTGACGAACACCTTCGGATGCGCCCAGAAGGGGTGGTCCGCGGGCAGGGGTTCCGGCACGAAGACGTCGAGCGCCGCGCCGGCAAGCTGCCCGCTGTCGAGCGCCGCCAGCACGTCCTCCTGCACCTGGTGGCCGCCGCGTCCGCCATTGATCAGCCAGCCACCCCGCGGCATCAGCCCCAGCGTCCGGGCGTTGATCACGCCAAGCGTGTCGGGGGTCAGCGGCAGCAGGCAGACCAGGATGTCGGTCCGCGCCAGCATGGCGTCGAGGCCGGCGGGGCCGTGATAGGTCTCGATCCCGTCCAGCGTCTTCGGCCCGCGCGACCAGCCCATGACCGGGAAGCCGAGATGCGCGCAGAGCCGCGCCGTGGCGCCGCCGATCTCGCCGAGGCCGAGGATGCCGATGCGCCGTTCCGCGGTGACCGGGGGCGGCAATTCCTCCCAGGTCCGGGATGCCTGCAGGGCGCGGTACTCCGGGTCCTGGCGGTGGAAGCGCAGCGCGTTCAGCAGCACCCATTCCGCCATGCCCTGGGTGAGCATGGTGTCCTTGAGTCGCGCCACGGGCACGCCGGGCGGCGGCCCCGGCGGCAGGGTCAGGTGGTCGACGCCCGCCCCCATGGAGACAATCAGGCCGAGCTTCGGGAAGCGGCGCAGCTCCTGCAGGTATTGCGCGCCCCAGATCACGGCGGCGTCGATCTCCTCCTCCTGCCCCCAGTCGGGCCAGAGGCGGATCTCGAGCGTCGGGTCCACCGCGAGCAGCGCGTCGCGCCACATGGCGAGGTTGTTCGGCTTCGTCGCCAGCAGCACGGCACCCAAGGGTCTACTCCTCCTCGCGGCGCTCGGCGCCCAGCGTTTGCAGGTCCTCGGGCAGGTCGAGCACCCATTGCCGCCAGTCATGCTTGCGGATGGCGGCATATTCCTGGCCTGACGCCGCCTTCGCATAGAGGCTGAGCACGCCGCGCGACCACCAATAGTCCAGCTGCGCCTGGTTCGAGAGCACCAGCGCCGCGGTGCGGTCGAAGACGCCGTCCTTCACCCGCGGCATGTGCTTCGTCAGCCACCACCAGCAGCCGGCCGCCAGCACCGCGGCGCCGAGATACCAGTGCACCAGCACGGTCGAGCCGAAGGAACCGACCAGGATCGCCGCCGCGGGCGCGACGTTCTCGAAGGCACGATAGACCGGCGTGCCGAGACTGTTCATCTTGCGGATATGCACGCCGAGCTTGACCTTGTCGGCGTGCAGCAATTCCCGCAGGCGATCGAGCTCCGGGCTCGGCGGCACCGGCGGCATGGCGTTCATGAGGCGATGGCTTCCGGCTCGGCGGTGCGCAGGTCGAACGCGGCCGCCATGAGGGCGCGCGTGTAGGGCTCGCGCGGGGCCGCGGTCAACGCCTCGGCCTCGCCCTCCTCCACCACGCGGCCATCCTTCAGCACGATGATGCGGTGCGCCAAGGCACGCACCACGCGGAGATCGTGGGAGATGAAGAGATAGGCGAGGCGATGCTTCGCCTGCAGGTCGCGCAGGAGTTCCACCACCTGCGCCTGGACGGAGACGTCGAGCGCGCTGGTCGGCTCGTCCAGCACGACGAGGCGCGGCTTGAGCACCAGCGCGCGGGCGATGGCGATCCGCTGGCGCTGGCCGCCGCTGAACTCGTGCGGGTAGCGGTCCATCATGTCGGAGGACAGCCCCACCTCCTCCAGCGCCGCGGCGACGGTCGTGTCGCGCTGGGCGCGGGTCAGGCCGGGTTCGTGCACGGCCAGCCCCTCGCCGATGATCTCGCCGGCGGAGAGGCGGGGGGAGAGCGAGCCGAAGGGGTCCTGGAAGACGATCTGCATGCGCCGGCGCAGCGGCCTGAGCGCGGTGCCTGAGAGGGGCTGGATGTCCGTGCCTTCGAAGCGGATGCCGCCGGTGCTGTCGGTGAGGCGCAGCAGCGCCATGCCGATCGTGGTCTTGCCCGACCCCGATTCCCCGACGAGGCCGATCGTCTCGCCCTCCCGCACCGCCAGGCTCACCCCGTCCACCGCCTTCACGTAGCCCACCGTCCGGCGCAGGAGGCCGCGGCGGATCGGGAAATGCACCTTCACGTCCTCGAGTCGCGCGATCTCCTCGGCATCGGCGGGGACGGGGGCGGGGCGGCCGCGGGGTTCGGTCGCCAGCAGCATGCGGGTATAGGGATGGGCGGGGGCGGCGAAGACCTCGGCGACGGGGCCCTGCTCCACCGCCGCGCCGTCCTTCATCACCACCACGCGGTCGGCATGGCGGCGGACGATCTGCAGGTCATGCGTGATCAGCAGCATCGCCATCTCGCGGCGGCGCTTCAGGTCCGCGAGCAGTTCCAGGATCTGCGCCTG
>JAIYAI010000072.1 GCA_027489135.1 Acetobacteraceae bacterium | reverse complement strand
TCAACATCTTCGTCGGCGGCGAGAAGGCGACGCTGGAGACGCCCCTGCCGCCCGGCGCGGAGCTGATCGTCATGACGGCGGTCAGCGGCGGCTGAACAACGACAAGGGAACCCGGGCATGCGCGTGATGGTACTGGTGAAGGCGACGGCCGAGAGCGAGGCGGGGGTGATGCCCTCGACCGAGCTGCTGACGGCCATGGGCGCCTACAACGAGGAGCTGGTGAAGGCCGGGATCATGCTGGCCGGCGAGGGGTTGCATCCCTCCTCGCGCGGCAAGCGCGTCCGCTTCGATGGCGACAGCCGGAGCGTGGCCGATGGTCCTTTCCCCATGACCGGCGAGCTCCTTGCCGGCTTCTGGATCTGGCAGGTGAAGGACATGGAGGAGGCGATCGCCTGGGCGAAGCGCTGCCCCAACCCGATGCCGGTCCCGAGCGAGCTCGAGATCCGGCCGATCTTCGAGATGGAGGATTTCGGCGCGGCGCTGACGCCGGAGCTCGCGGCGCAGGAGGAGCGCCTGCGCGCGCAGGTGGAGAAGGGCTGACCGTCAGGCCGGCTCCTGCTCCCGCTCCGCCATCATGCGCTGGAAGGCGGGGCGGGCATGGCAGGCGGCGAGCCAGCGCTTCACGTTGGGCGCCGCGTCGAACAACTCCTGCGCCGGCATCGCGTAGCGGATCACCTCCGCGGTGTTGATGTCGGCGACGGTGAAGCGGTCGCCGACCAGCCAGTCCTTCCCCGCCAGCGCCTTGTCCAGCACGGCGAAGGGGGCGCGCAGCGCGGCGATGCCGGCCTGGGCGATGGCCTCGTCCCGCTCCGCCGGCGGCTTGCCGACGCGGTGGTAGAGGATGTCGAGCGCCGGCGTCTCGGCCCCCGTCGCCGCCCAGAGCGCCCACATCCCCATCAGCCCGTCCTCCGCCAGGTCGCGCGGGCCGAGCTCCCCGCCGTAGCGCTTGGCGAGATAGAGGTTGATGGCGAGCGATTCGTGCAGCACCAGGTCGCCATCGACCATGGTCGGCACATGCCCGTTCGGGTTGATCTTCAGGAAGTCCGGGTGGCGCGTGTGCAGCGGGGCGTCCGGCGCATCGGGCTGCGCCAGGCGATAGGCCTGGACCACGCCGGTGCGGCGGAAAGCATGCCCCGCCTCCAGCAGCAGCCACACGTTGCGGGAGGCGCGGCTGCGCAGCACGCCGTAGATCGTGATCATGCGGTCTTCCTCTTCAAGCCAGTCCGGCTCCGTGCGCATACTGCCGCATCGCGGAGAGGGAGCGAAGCCATGTACGAGGTCCACTACTGGCCGACGCCGAACGGCAAGAAGGTCACGATCCTGCTCGAGGAACTCGGCGTGCCCTACAAGGTCACGCCGGTGCATATCGGCCG
Source organism: Acetobacteraceae bacterium (assembly GCA_027489135.1). Classification (GTDB taxonomy): domain Bacteria; phylum Pseudomonadota; class Alphaproteobacteria; order Acetobacterales; family Acetobacteraceae; genus JAIEOP01. The sequence goes on along the minus strand of JAIYAI010000072.1, from coordinate 9,236 downwards.
CGGCGACCAGTTCACCGACGCCTTCCTGGCGATGAACCCGAACCACCGCATGCCGGTGCTGGTGGACCACGCGCCGGCCGATGGCGGCGGGCCGCTCTCCGTCTTCGAATCCGGCGCGATCATGATCTACCTCGCGGAGAAGGAGGGGCGGTTCCTGCCCACCGCGCCGCGAGCGCGCGCCGATGTCATGCAATGGGTGATCTGGCAGATGGCGAACCAGGGGCCGAAGCTCGGCGAATGCGGGCATTTCCGCCGCCTCGGCGACAGCAAGGGCGACCAGACCTACGCCGTGACCCGCTTCACCGACGAGGCGAACCGCCTCTACGGCGTGCTGAACAATCGCCTGTACGACCGCCGCTACATCGCCGGCGACGCGATCACCATCGCCGACATGATCTGCTACCCCTGGACGGTGAACTGGAAGGCGCAGGGCCAGGACATCGCGGAGTTCCCCTATTTCGCACGCTGGCAGGCGGAGATGGCGGCCCGCCCGGCCTTCCAGAAGGGCATGGCGGTCGGCGCCGACCTGTCCGAGGACCCGGCGAAGCTGCCGCCGGCGGAGCGCGAGCGGCGGGCGAAGATCATGTACAACCAGCGCGCCCGGCCGGCGCCGGCGGGCGGTCTGCTGTAGCCGGTTGACGGCCGGGGCTGGGCCCCGGCAGCCTGCACGCCACGGGACCGCGGCGAACGCGGCCCGCATGCTGCGGGAGGAACGCGATGCGCCAGACCACGCGACGACTGGTCCTAGCCGGTGGTCTTGCCCTGCCGGCGGTCGTGCGGGCGCAGACCGGCGCCCTGCCGCAGGGCGTGGTGCGCATCCTGGTCGGCTTCCCGCCCGGTGGCGGCACCGATGTCATGGGCCGCGCGATCGTCGAGAAGCTCCGCCAGCGCGGCAACCTGCGCAACGTCATCATCGAGAACAAGCCCGGCGCCTCCGGCACCGTCGCCTGCGAGGCGCTGAAGAACGCGACGCCGGACGGCACCACCATCCTCTTCGCGCCCTCGGCCTCCACCGTGCAGCCGGTCTGGACCTTCCGTCGCCTGCCCTTCGACCCGCGCACGGATTTCGCCGCGGTGACGCTGACGGGGACGCTGCAGACCGCCCTCGTGCTCTCGATGCACTGCCCCGCGAAGAGCTTCCAGGAATACGTCGCCTGGGTGAAGGAGGATCCGAAGCGCGGCAGCTTCGGCACCACGGCGCTGGGATCGGGGACGCATTTCTTCGGGCTGATGCTGGGCGAGGTCTTCGGCATGCCGATGGAGCCCGTCGGCTACCGCGGCGCGGCGCCACTGATCTCAGACCTGACCGCGGGGCATATCCTGTCGGGCACCGGTGGGCTCTCGGATTTCTGGTCCTATCACCAGAGCAACACGCTGCGGGTGATCCTGACCTCCGGCCCGCGCCGGGCGAGCGCCGCGCCTGACATCCCCTGCCTGGCAGACCTGGGGCAGGCGGATCGCGCGACCATCGGCTTCTACGGCTTCTTCGCCCCCGCCCGCACGCCGCCGGCCATCGTCTCGGCGCTGAACGCCGAGCTTGCCGCGGCGACGCGCGATACGGAGGTGACGGCGCAGCTGTCCGGCCTCGGCCTCGAGGTCGAGACGAGCACGCCGGAAGGCTTCCAGACCCTGGTCGCGCGCGAGATCGAGCGCTGGCGGCCGATCATCGAGAAGAGCGGCTTCAAGGTCGACTGAACCGCCGCCTGGAGAGGACCACCACCATGCGCATCACCCGCCGCGCCGCGATCGCCCTGGGGGGCACCACGCTGCTCGCCACCCCTGCCTTGGCGCAGGGGCAACCCTGGCCCAACCGGCCCGTGCGCCTGATCAGCCCCTTCGCGCCGGGCGGCCCGCAGGACGTGCCGGGCCGCTTCATCTGCGAGGCGCTGACGCCGCGCCTCGGCCAGCCCATGGTCTATGACAGCCGCGCCGGTGCGGGCGGAGCGGTCGGCCTGCAATACGTGGCGCGGGAGACGGACGGCCACACCTTCCTGATCACCTCGACCGCCGTGGCGACCTTGCCGGCACTGCGCCGTGACCTCGGCTTCGACGTCTTCACGGACCTGCTGCCGGTGACGCTGGTGATGCAGTCGCCCTTCACCCTCGTGGTGCGCGCCAACGGGCCGCGGAGCTTCAAGGACCTGCTGGCCACCGCGAGGGCCAATCCCGGCAAGATAACCTTCGGCACCTCCGGCGTCGGCTCCTCGACGCACCTCACCATGGCCATGCTGATGCAGAAGGCCAATCTCGATATGACCCATGTGCCCTATCGCGGGGCGCAGCTCATCATGAACGCGCTGCTGGCGGGCGATATCGACATCTTCCTCGGCGACGTCTCCGTCCCGCTCGAGCATATCCGCGCCGGGACGGCCCGCTGCATTGCGGTCACGTCGGCGACGCGCGCGGCCCTGCTGCCCGATGCGCCGGCCGTGGCGGAGGAGGTGCCGGGCTACAGTTCGACGCTCTGGTACGGCTTCTTCGCCTCCAAGGCGACGCCGCCCGAGGCGATGCAACGCATGATCCGCGAGCTGACACCCTTCGGCGCGCCGGACAGCGAGTTGCGCCGCCGCCTCGCGGCGCTGGGGGCGGAGGCGATGTTCACCGGCCCCGGCCCGCTGGCCGAGCGGCTGAAGGCCGAGGTGCCGCAGTGGAAGGCGGTGGTGCAGGCGGCGGCGATCGCGGTGGAGTAGTCAGGTCCCCGTGCTGCCGAAGCCGCCCGCACCCCGGGCGGTGTCCGGCAGCGCCGCCACCTCCGCCCAGGCCGCGCGCGTCACCGGCGCCAGCACGGCCTGGGCGATGCGCATGCCGCGCTCGACCGTGAAGGGCTGATCCCCGGCGTTCAGGACGATCACGCCAAGCTCGCCGCGGTAGTCCTCGTCGATCGTGCCGGGGCTGTTCGGCAGCACGATGCCGTTCTTCAGCGCGAGGCCGGAACGCGGCCGCACCTGCAACTCATGCCCGGGCGGCAGGGCGATGCGCAGCCCCGTCGGCACCAGGGCGCGGCCGCCGGGCGGGATGACCAGCGGCGCCGTCACCGCCGCCAGCAGGTCCATCCCCGCGGCACCCGCCGTGGCGTAGGACGGCAGCGGCAGCCCCTCGGCATGGGGCAGCCGCGTCACCTGGATGATGGCGGCACTCATGGCGCGAACCGCGTGGCGATCCGCAGCGCGAGATGCCGCGCCACTTCCTCCTTCGGCATCCTCGGCCAGTCCTCCACCCCATCCTCCGTGATCAGCTGCACGCGGTTGGCGTCGCCGCCCATCACGTCGCCGGAGACGTCGTTGGCGACGATCCAGTCGCAGCCCTTGCGGATGCGCTTGGCCGTCGCGTGCTCCACCACCTTCTCCGTCTCCGCCGCGAAGCCGACCACCAGCGCCGGGCGCTGCACCGGATGCGCGGCGATGCTCGCCAGGATATCGGGGTTCAGCGCCATGGAGAGGGCGGGGGGCGCGGCGCCGGCCTCCTTCTTCAGCTTCTGCGTCGCTTCCCGTGCGACGCGCCAGTCGGCGACGGCCGCGGCCATCACCGCGATGTCGGCGGGCAGGGCGGCCTCGCAGGCGGCCAGCATCTCGCGCGCCGTCTCGACATGCCGCACGGTCACGCCGGGCGGGTCGGGCAGCGCCACCGGACCGGAGACCAGCGTCACCCGCGCGCCCAGGGCATGCAGGGCGGCGGCGATCGCATGGCCCTGCTTGCCGCTGCTGCGGTTGGCGATGTAGCGCACGGGATCGATCGGCTCATGCGTCGGGCCGGAGGTGACGATGGCGTGCCGCCCCGCGAGCGGTGCTTCCTCGGCCAGCAGGGCATGGACCATGGCCTGGATCTCGGCCGGCTCGGCCAGGCGGCCGGGGCCGCTCTCGGGCTCCGCCATCGCGCCCTCGTTCGGGCCGACGACGCGCACGCCCCGCATCCGCAGCGCCGACATGTTGGCTTGGGTGGCAGGGTGCTCCCACATCGCCGGGTTCATCGCCGGCGCCACCAGGATCGGCGCCCGCGTCGCCAGCAGGACCGTGCTGGCGAGGTCGTCGGCCAGGCCATGCGCCATCTTCGCCAGGATGTCGGCCGAGGCCGGGGCCACCACGACGAGCTCGGGCAGGCGGGCGAGGCGGATATGGCCGATCTCCGCCTCGGCCGCCCAGAGATCGTCATGCACGCGGCTGCCGGTGATGGCGGCCAGTGCCTCCCGCGTCACGAAGCGCGCGCCGGCGGCGGTGAGGATCGCGGTGACCGCGGCCCCGTCGCGGCGCAGCAGACGCGTCAGTTCCAGCGCCTTGAACGCCGCGACGCTGCCCGAGATGATCAGAAGGATGCGTCGGCCTGCCAGCATGCGGCCAGAGTAGCGGGTGGCGCACCGCGTTGCGACCCCGCCGCGGTCCCGCACTGGACCGCGCCGCAGGGTGGCGCGAAGCTGACCCGGCAGGAGGACATGCCATGCTGAAGGTCACGGTTCTGGTCGGCGTCATTGCGGCGGTGCTGTTTCCCGCGGCGGAGGGGGCGCGGGCGCAGGGCGGCGCGCTGGCGGAGAATCTCGCCTATGGCAAGGTCGTGGCCGAAAGCTGGTGCGCCAACTGCCATGTCGTGTCGCGCCAGGCGCGCGGTCCGGTGGGCGACGCGGCGCCGCCCTTCGTCGCCGTGGCGCGGATGCCATCGACGACGGAGATCTCGCTGCGTGCCTTCCTGCGCATGCCGCATGCGCGCATGCCGGACTACCAGCTGAGCCAGGCCGAACTCGACGGCGTCGTCGCCTATATCCTCAGCCTGCGGCCGGCGCGCTGAACCCGGGGCTGCGGACAAAAAAAGGGCCCGGCGGGGTCGCCGCCGGGCCGAGTCGAGGGAGTAACTCCAGACAGGCCCCGGTAAATCAGCCGGGACGGGAGGATAAGAACAGAAGGCCCGCGGCGCGTCCTTGATCTGGCGCAAGGTCGATCGACCAAATCGATCCCGCATGCGCCCGGGGCTTGCGCCTCCGGCCGGATACGGCTTCCGCCGGGCCCTGGGCCTGCGGTATGCCTCCCCCATGTTTCGCTGCGGCCGGTCACGGCCGGTCCGGGAAACGCACAAGGCAGGAGAGGCTTCAATGGCACGGGTAGCACTGGTGACGGGCGGTCAGCGGGGAATCGGCGCCGCGATCAGCGAGGCGCTGCAGGCCGCGGGCCGCAAGGTGGTGGCGAGTTATGCCGGCAACGACGCGGCGGCGGAGGCCTTCACCAAGCGCACCGGCATCCCCTGCTACAAGTTCGACGTCGCGGACTACGAGCAGTGCGCCGCCGCGATGAAGCGGATCGAGCAGGAAGTCGGCGTCATCGAGATCCTGGTCAACAACGCCGGCATCACCCGCGACGGCACGATGAAGCGCATGAACCGCGAGATGTGGGACGCGGTCATCGATACCAACCTCGGCTCCTGCTACAACATGTGCAAGCTGGCCTGGGACGGGATGACCGCCCGCAAGTTCGGCCGCATCGTCAACATCGGCTCCATCAACGGCCAGGCCGGCCAGTACGGGCAGGTGAACTACGCCGCCGCCAAGTCCGGCATCCATGGCTTCACCAAGGCGCTGGCGCAGGAAGGTGCGCGGAGCCACATCACGGTGAACGCCATCGCCCCCGGCTACGTGGATACGGAGATGGTCCGCGCCGTCCCGCCCGACGTGCTCGAGAAGATCGTTGCCCGGATCCCGATGGGCCGCCTTGGCCGCGCCGACGACATCGCCCGGGGCGTGGCGTTCCTCACCGCCGATGATGCGGACTTCATCACGGGGTCGACGCTCTCGATCAACGGCGGCCAGCACATGTACTGACCGGCTCGGGCGTCAGGCCCCCGGGTCTGGCGCCTTCAGGCCCGCCAGCAGCAGGTGCAGATGCGCCTGCTGCTGCGCATCGAGGTCGGGCGCGCCCGCCTCGCCAAGGATGATCCGCCAGACCGACCCGGCGACCACGGGCCCGATGATCGCCTCGGCGAGGCCCGGCATGGCCGCGACGTCGGCCCGGAACTCGCCGCTCTTCGCGCCCGCCAGCAGCAGTGACCGGACGATGCCCGTGCCGCGCGCCAGGATCTCGTCCCGGTAGAGTCGCGCCAGTTCCGGGAAGCGCTCGGCCTCGGCGACGATGAGGCGGAACAGCGTCCGCTCCCGCCCCTCCTCGCGCAGCCGGTCATAGGCAAGGGCGACCAGGCCGCGCAACGCCTCCGTCGCCGATCCCCCGAGGCCCGGCACCTGCCGCTCCGCGGCCACGAAGGTGCTCTCGGTGCGGGCCCGGATGGTCGCCTCGAACAGCGCCGCCTTGGATGGGAAGTAGTGGTAGATCAGGCCTTTCGCGATGCCGGCGCGCTCGGCCACGGCGGCCATGCGGGCGCCGCCATAGCCGCGCTCGGCGAATTCCTCGAAGGCGGCGGCCAGGATCTCCGGAGTGCGCGCGGCCGGGCCGAGGCGCCGGCGCGGCGCATCCCGGCGTATTCCACTTGACCGGTCCGGGGTCTCGTCCATCTAATGCCGTAGTTATTGACCATACGGTCAATGCGCAAGGTGCCCAGGCTACGATGCCCGACCATAACATGAAGGACGAGCGGATCGTCGCCCCGGCCATCGCCAGCCCGGCGGCCGCGCGGCGCCGCCGGCCCTGGTTCCTGCCGCTGATGCTGGCCCTGGGCGCCGGCCTTGCCGCGGGCCTGTGGTACGGCGCGCCCCTGCTGCGCCGTGCCCCGGCGATCGCGCCGCAGGCAGCCGGACCGAAGCCCGCCATCACGGTCGCGGTCGGCCCGGTGCGCCGGGTTGCCCTGGTGCGGCCGGCGATCGGCGACGGCTCCGTTGTCGCCTGGCAGGAACTCGTCGTCGGCATCGAGATCGGTGGCTACCGCGTGACCGAGGTCGGCTTCGAGGAGGGCGATACGGTCAAGGCCGGACAGGTGCTCGTGCGGCTCGACCCCGCGATCGCCGCGGCCCAGGCGCAGCAGGCCGAGGCGGCGGTCGAGGAGGCCGTCGCCGCGCTGCAGATCGCCCAGGCCGATCTCCGCCGCTCCATCGAGCTTGCCCGCAGCGACAGCGTCGCCCGCCAGACCCTGGAGCAGCGCCAGTCCGCCGCCCGCCAGGCGGAGGCAAGGCTGCTCTCCGCCCGCGCCCGGCGCGACGAGGCGACGGCGCGGCTGGAGCAGACCACCATCGAGGCGCCGGCGGACGGCATCGTCTCGCGCCGCTCGATCCTTCCAGGCGCCGTCGTGCAGCCGGGCCAGGAGATGTTCCGCCTGATCCGCGACGGGCGGGTGGAACTCGCTGCCCGCGTGCCGGAGCTCGATCTCGCCGGCATCGCGCCGGGGCAGCCCGTGCGGGTCACGCATGGCGACCGCGCGATCGAGGGGCGCGTGCGCCTGATCGCCCCGGTGATCGCGGGCGATACCCGTCTCGGCCTCGTCTACGTGGCGCTGCCTGCGGAGGCCGGCTTGCGGCCCGGCATGTTCGCGCGCGCCGAGTTCGCCCCCGCCACCGCGCCCGGCCTTGCCGTGCCACAGGAGGCGGTGGTGTTCCGCGACGCCCGCGCCGTGGTCTTCGTGGTCACGCCGGATGGCGAACACGTTCAGCAACGCGAGGTCGCGACCGGCGCACGGCGCGAGGGGCTGGTCGAGGTGACCCGCGGCCTGCAGGATGGCGAGCGGGTTGTCGTCGCCGGCGCCGGCTTCCTCGCCGATGGCGACATGGTGCGGGTCATCCCGGAGGGGCGCTGAGCATGTCCGCTGCGCCGGTCCCCCCGCGTGCGTTCGACCATGGCAACATCTCGGCCTGGGCGATCCGCAACCCGATCCCCACCATCGTGCTGTTCCTGGCGCTGACCATCGGCGGCCTCGTCGCCTTCCCGATGCTGCGCATCAACAACACCCCCGACATCGACCTGCCGGCGGTCCTGGTGACCATCCTGCAGCCCGGCGCCGCACCGTCCGAGCTCGAGACCCAGGTGACGCGCCGGGTCGAGGACGCCATCGCCGGCCTGTCCGACATCAAGCACATCACGTCCTACAGCCAGGACGGCGTCTCGATCGTCGTGGTCGAATTCGCCATGGGCAAGGATGTGGACCGCGCCACCAACGACGTGCGCGACAAGGTCTCGCAGATCCGCGCCGACCTGCCGGCCAGCATCCGCGATCCCATCGTCAACCGGATCGAGGTCACGGGCGGCGCCATCCTGACCTACACCGTTTCTGCCCCCGCCATGGACCAGGCGCAGCTCTCCTGGTTCGTGACCGACAGCGTCGCCAAGACGCTGCTCTCCGTCACCGGCGTCGCGCAGGTGAACCGCGTCGGCGGGGTGGAGCGGGAGATCCGGGTCGCGCTGAAGCCGGACCGGCTGCTCGCGCTCGGCATCACGGCAGCGCAGGTGAACGACCAGCTGCGCGCCGGCAACCTCAACCTGCCCGGGGGACGTGGGACTCTGGGGGAAAGCGAGCAGTCGATCCGCACCCTGGGCTCCGCCGTCTCCGTCGCGGCGCTCAGGGCGCGGCCCATCATCCTGCCCGGCGGCCGCACCGCGCGGCTCGAGGAGATCGCCGAGGTCACCGACAGCACTGCCGAGGTCCGCACCGCGGCACGGCTGGATGGCAAGCCCGTGGTCGCCTTCGAGGTGCTGCGCACCCGTGGATCCTCCGAGATCCGCGTCGCCGAAGGGGTGGCGGTGAAGGTCGCGGAGCTGGAAGCGCGATACCCCGGCGTGACCATCACCCGGGTCGCCGCCACCACGGACCATGTCCGTCGCGGCTTCGTCGGCGCGGTGGAGGCGCTGCTCTTCGGTTCCGGCCTTGCCGTGCTGGTGGTGTGGATCTTCCTGCGCGACTGGCGGGCGACGCTGATCTGTTGCGTCGCCATGCCGCTCTCGCTGATCCCGACCTTCCTGGTGCTGCACTGGCTCGGGTACAGCCTGTCCAACATCACCCTGCTCGGGCTGACCCTCGTGGTGGGCGTGCTGGTGGACGACGCAATCGTCGAGATCGAGAACATCGTCCGCCATCTGCAGACCTACCCCGAGCGCGGGGCCTATGAGGCGGCGCTGGATGCCTCGGCCGAGATCGGTCTCGCGGTGATGGCGACGACGGGGGCGATCCTCGCGGTCTTCATCCCCGTCGCCTTCATGCCGGGCGTGCCGGGGCAGTTCTTCCGGCAATTCGGCCTGACCGTCGCGGCCGCCGTGTTCTTCTCGCTCGTCGTCGCGCGGCTGCTGACGCCGCTGATGGGCGCCTATCTCCTGCGCCCCGAC